>NZ_JBKFBO010000028.1:0-216 GCF_053346215.1 Methylobacterium sp. A49B | reverse complement strand
GCTTCGGGAGCGATCCTGTGGCGTCCGTTCTGGGGCTTGTCCGGTGGCTGACCGGGCGGGTCCGCGGGCGGGGCGGTGCCCGCGTCGGTGGCTCTCAGCCGCCATCGCCCCGGGCGGCGGACCGGCACGGGGCGTGTCTCGGAGGCGGGCGTGAGACCGGGCGGCCCTTGGCCCGGCGGGGTGAGGAAATGCCCCCGCGCCGACCCGCCTCTGGGC
>NZ_JBKFBO010000027.1:0-230 GCF_053346215.1 Methylobacterium sp. A49B | reverse complement strand
GCTGTTGCATCCGTGCACTATCGCCCGAGGACATCCTGCAGTTCCTGTCGCACCGCACACATCCCGTCCAACGGGAGACAGAGGACCAGATGATCAAGAAGCTTCTTCTCGCCAGCGCCGCGACGGCGCTCCTGACCGGCGCCGCCTCGGCGGCCGACCTTCCGCGCCGTGCCGCGCCGCCGCCGGTGTTCACCCCCGTGCCGGTGTTCACCTGGACCGGCGCCTACTTC
>NZ_JBKFBO010000026.1:0-201 GCF_053346215.1 Methylobacterium sp. A49B | reverse complement strand
GGCACCCGTCGAGCCGGTGGCACCCGTCGAGCCGGTGGCACCCGTCGAGCCGGTGGCACCCGTCGAGCCGGTGGCACCCGTCGAGCCGGTCACTCCAGGATCGCCCGTGGCGCCAGTCGCTCCGGTCTCACCCGTGGCACCGGTCGAGCCAGTCGCGCCGGTCTCACCCGTGGCACCGGTCGAGCCAGTCGCGCCGGTCTC
>NZ_JBKFBO010000025.1:0-230 GCF_053346215.1 Methylobacterium sp. A49B | reverse complement strand
TGGCTCGACCGGTGCCACGGGTGAGACCGGAGCGACTGGCTCGACCGGTGCCACGGGTGAGACCGGCGCGACTGGCTCGACCGGTGCCACCGGTTCAACGGGTGCCACCGGCTCGACGGGAGCGACCGGTTCAACGGGAGCGACCGGCTCGACGGGCGCCACTGGAGCCACGGGTCGTACCGGCTCGACGGGAGCGACCGGTTCAACGGGAGCGACCGGTTCGACCGGCG
>NZ_JBKFBO010000024.1:0-93470 GCF_053346215.1 Methylobacterium sp. A49B | reverse complement strand
AAGGGGCAGGCCGGAGGCGGGCAACCCAGAGCCGCGACGGTGCAAGCTCTGCGGCTCCGGTGGTTCTGGATCCCGGGCTCCGCTGCGCGGGCCCGGGATGACCGGGGGCGAGGGTTGAGCGTCGACGCGCCGCCCGGACAGGACGCGTCACGACAGCGATCGCGAGCCCATCGACACGCAGGTCCTTCCAACCCGATCGGCGTCCCGAGAGGAGCGCCCCGCCGTCAGGGACGACCGGACGGCATCCCTCAGCGCGCCTCGCTGACGCGCTTGGTCGCCCGCTGCTCCTTCTTGTAGGCGGTGATCGCCGCCGAGCAGCCGGGGGAGAGGTTCTTGAGGTTGGCCTTGAAGCAGGCCTCGACCTCCGGGCCGCCCGGCGCGTAGGCGCTGCAGTAATCCATGTAGTCGCCGGTGCAGTGCTGCTTGAGCGCTTCCCGGGCCGGGGATTGCTCCGCGAAGGCCGCGGCGGGGCCGAAGCACAGGGCGATGGCCAACAGGGCCGACTTGGTCGAAGTCATGGACATCCTTCACGCGTCCAAGCCGCGCGAGCGCATCGCGCGGCGATGGGCGGGGCGGATGGACGCCAAGGATGGCGTCACCATGACATCCGGACAATCGGGATGCAGATCAGCCATGCCCAATACTGCAGGCCGGGCCGATCCGCAGGTCAATGCGCCCCGACGCGCCGGGTCGGCGCGAGGTCGTTGGCGATGATCTCGCCGAACGGGCCGTCGTTGCGGGCATTGCCCACGGGCCGGCCGGTGGTGGGACGCAGCGGCAGCTTCGGGAAGACCAGTTCGGCGAAGCGGTAGGCCTCCTCCAGGTGCGGGTAGCCCGAGAGGATGAAGCGGTCGATCCCGAGATCGATGTACGCCTTCATCCGGTCGGCGACCTGATCGGCCGAGCCGACCAAGGCCGTCCCGGCGCCGCCGCGCACGAGCCCGACGCCGGCCCAGAGATTGGGCGACACCACGAGCTTGTCGCGATTGCCGCCGTGCAGCGCCATCATGCGGCTCTGGCCGACGGAATCCTGCCGCTTCAGGGTCTCCTGCGCCTTGGCGATGGTGGCGTCGTCGAGCTTGGAGATCAGCTGCTCGGCCGCCTCCCAGGCGGCGCCCTCCGTCTCGCGGGCGATCACGTGCAGGCGGATGCCGTACGAGAAGGTCTTTCCGCGCGCCTCCGCGGCGCGGCGGGCCGAAGCGATCTTCTCCGCGACCTGGGCCGGGGGCTCGCCCCAGGTGAGGTAGACGTCGCAATGCTCGGCCGCGACCTCCATCCCGGCGGGCGAGGAGCCGCCGAAATAGAGCGGCGGGTAGGGCTTCTGCACCGGCGGGAAGATCACCCGGCCGTTCTCGGTGCGCAGGTGCTTGCCCGCGAAGGTCACGGTCTCGCCCGAGAGCAGGCCGCGCCAGATCGTCAGGAACTCGTCGGTGACCGCGTAGCGCGCGTCGTGGGACAGGAACACGCCGTCGCCGGCGAGCTCCACCGGGTCGCCGCCGGTGACGACGTTGATCAGCAGGCGGCCGTCCGAGATCCGGTCGAGGGTCGCGGTCATGCGGGCCGCCGCGGAGGGCTCCATCAGGCCCGGCCGCACGGCCACGAGGAAGCGCAGCCGCTGGGTCAGCGGCGCCAGCGCCGAGGCGACGATCCAGGAATCCTCGCAGGAGCGCCCCGTCGGCAGCAGCACGCCGTAATAGCCGAGCTCGTCCGCCCCCTGGGCGATCTGCCGGAGGTAGGCGAGCGAGACCTCCCGGGCGCCCTCCTGCGCACCGAGGTAGCGGCCGTCGCCGTGGGTCGGCAGGAACCAGAGGACGTCGGCGCGCCCGTCAGTCGATGCGGTCATCGGAATCTCCTTCGCGGCCCGGTGGCCGGATGCGGAAAAGCCGGATCCGACTGCGCGCATCCGGCGATCTTCGAGAGCTAGGGCGGGTCGCCGCGTCCGGGAAACGGCGGCCCGCCTTCAGGCGGCCGGCTGCGATCCGAGCAGGTGATCGAGGATGCGGCCCTCCAGCCGGGCGAGGTCCGGATCCCCGCGCCGGCGCGGGCGCGGCACGTCCACCCGCAGGTCGAGGGCGATGCGGCCGGCCTCGACCACGAGGATGCGGTCGGCGAGCGCCACCGCCTCCGCGACGTCGTGGGTGACGAGCAGCGCGGTGAATCCTTGAGCCCGCCAGATCCGCTCGATCAGGTCCTGCATGTCGATGCGCGTGAGGGCGTCGAGGGCGCCCAGGGGCTCGTCGAGGGCGAGCAGGCCCGGCCGGCTCACCAGCGCCCGGGCGAGCGCCACGCGCTGCCGCTGACCGCCCGACAGGGTGGCGGGCCACTGCCCGGCCTTGTCGGCGAGGCCGACCTCGGCCAGCGCCGCGAGCGCCCGCGCCCGGCGCTCGGCCCGGCTGCCGTGGCCCGACAGGCCGACCGCGACGTTGTCCACCACCCGCGCCCAGGGCAGGAGGCGCGGCTCCTGGAACATGATCCGCTTCGGCGGCTCGGACCGGCGGGGGCTGCCCTCCGGCCCCTCGAGGTCGATCCGGCCGCCGGTGGGCGTCTCCAGGCCGAGGATCAGGCGCAGCAGGGTGCTCTTGCCGCAGCCGGACCGGCCCACCACCGCGGTGAACCCGCCCGCCGGCAGGAACAGGTTCAGGCCCTCGATGACCGCGTGGCCGTCGAAGCTCTTGTGCAGGTCGCGGACCGTGACGGCGATCCCGCGGGCGGAGGGCTCCGCGCGCGACGGCGCGGGGCTTCCGGCCTGCCGGGGTGGATCGATCGCGTCGGGCAGCGCCTCGCGGCGGACGGCGTCGAGCAGCATCAGGCGCTCCTGTAGGCGGGGTTCCAGGCGAGGCAGGCGCGCTCGAGCTGGCGGGTCAGGGCGTCGGCGAGCTTGCCGAGGGCGGCGTAGATCAGGATCGCCAGCACGACGACGTCGACCAGCATGAACTCGCGCGCCTGCATGGCCATGTAGCCGAGCCCCGACGAGGCCGAGATCGTCTCGGCGACGATCAGCGTCAGCCACATGATGCCGAGCGCGTAGCGCAGGCCCACGAAGATCGACGGCAGGGCGCCGGGCAGCACCACCCGGGTGAACAGCTCCGTGCGGGACATGCCGTAGACCCGGCCCATCTCCACGAGGCCCGGATCCACCGAGCGGATGCCGTGCAGGGTGTTGGCGTAGATCGGGAAGAACACGCCCAGCGCCACGAGGAACAGCTTGGCCTCCTCGCCGATGCCGAACCACAGGATCACCAGCGGGATCAGCGACAGGTGGGGCACGTTGCGGACCATCTGCACCGAGGTGTCGGTCAGCCGCTCCGACAGGCGCGACAGGCCGTTGGCGAGGCCGAGCGCGAAGCCGATGCCGCCGCCGACCACGAAGCCCGCCAGCGCCCGCAGGGTGCTGACCCCGAGATTGGTCCAGAGTTCCCCGGTCCGCCCGGCCTCCCAGCCGGCCCGGACCACGTCGAGGGGGGCCGGCATGAACCGGTTGGAGACGAGCCCGGTCGAGACCGCGGCCTGCCATCCGAGCAGGATCGCGACCGGCACGAGCCACGGCACCGCGGTGTCGCGGATCCGGTGAAGCTTGGATCGGGCCATCACGGGTTCTCCGCCCTGGTTCCGGCCGTGCGCCCGGGCGGCGTCCAGACCGCGTCGGCCACCCGGATCGGCTTCGGCAGGAGGCCGAGCCCGTGGAAGGCGTCGGCGACCTTCTGCTGGTCGGCCACCGCGGCCGCGTCGAGGGGCGCGACGCCGTAGGACAGGCGGCCGAGCGCCACGCCGAGGACCGGGGCGGGAATGCCCACGGACGGCGCGAGCTCCGCCGCCACGGACTCGGCGTGGCCCTGCGCCCAGGCGTCGACCTCCGCGATCGCCTTGAGCACGGCCGACACGATCCCGGGGCTCGTGTCGGTGAAGCCGCGCCGGGACAGGTAGAACTGGCGGTTGGGGGCGAGGGCGTGCCCGTCGACCCCCCGCCCGTCGACCAGCACCCGGGCGCCGGTGGCGCGCTCGGCCGCGGCCTGGAACGGATCCCAGATCACCCAGGCATCGACCGACCCGCGCACGAAGGCCGCGTTGGCGTCGGCCGGCGCCAGGAAGGCGAGCTTCACCGCGTCGTAGGGCACGCCCGCCTGCTCCAGGGCGCGCACCAGCAGGTAGTGGACGTTCGAGCCCTTGTTGAGCGCGATGGTCCTGCCGCGCAGGTCGGCGACGCTGCGGATCGGGCTGTCCTTGGGCACGAGGATCGCCTCGCCCCGCGGCGCCGGCGGCTCGGCGGCGACGTAGCGCAGCTCCGGGCTGGCGGCCTGGGCGAAGATCGGCGGCGCCTCGCCGGCCGAGCCGAAATCGATCGCCCCGGCGTTCAGCGCCTCCAGGAGCGGCGGCCCGGAGGGGAATTCCGACCACGACACCGTGGTGCCGAGCGGCTGGAGCGCCGCCTCCAGGAGGCCGCGGCCCTTCAGCAGCACGAGGGACCCGTATTTCTGGTAGCCGATCCGGATGCTGCCCGCCGCGCGGGCCGGGCGCAACGCCGCGGCCGCCGCGAGGCCGAGCCCGGCGGACAGGAGCAGGCGGCGGCTCGGGGTGGATGCGGCGGGGGACGCGGCTGGAGACGCGAGGGACAGGGCACGGGGCGTTCGGCCGGTCATGGATTTCTGCCAGAATCTCTGCATGGCTCTCTGCATGGCTCTCTGCGATCGGTCTCAGCCGTCGCGGGCGGGGGCGGTCCAGACCGCGTCGGCGATCCGGATCGGCTTCGGGATCAGCTTCAGGGCGTGGAAGCGGTCGGCGACGGCCTGCTGCTGGGCGACGATGCGGTCGGTCATCGGGCCGAACCCATATTCGGCCCGGTCCACCGCCCGGCGGGTCGCGGGCAGCGGCACGCCGGTGCCCTGCGACAGGAGCTCGGCGACCGCGCCGCGGTTCTGCACGCACCAGGCCGCCACCGCGCCCAGGGCCTCGATCGCCGCGGCGAGCACCGGGGCGCGGGTCTCCGCGAAGGGCCGGCTCGCCAGCAGGAAGGTGTTCTGCGGGGTGATGGCGGTGGCGTAGGCCAGCACGCGCACCCCCTCCCCCTGCTCGGCGATGGCGAGGTACGGGTCCCAGATCGTCCAGGCATCGACGCCGCCGCGGGTGAAGGCCGACGCGGCGTCGGCGGGTGCCAGCGTCACGGGCTCGATGTCGGCGTAGCTCAGGCCGGCCTTCTCCAGCGCCGCGATGGTCAGGTTGTGGGCGGACGTCCCCTTGGCGAAGGCGACCCGCTTGCCCTTGAGGTCGGCGAGGCTGCGCAGGGCCGAGCCCTTCGGCAGCAGGATCGCGGCGCCGGAACTCCCGCCCTCCTGGGCGGCCGCGTAGACCAGGTTGGACCGGGCGGCCTGCGCGAAGATCGGCGGCGCGTCGCCCGTCAGGCCGATATCGATCCCGCCGACCGACAGGGCCTCCAGCAGCGGCGGCCCGAACGAGAACTCGGTCCAGCGCACCGTCTGCCCGAGCGCTTCCAGGCGCTTCTCGATGAGACCCTGCTGCTTGGCGACGACCAGGATCCCGTTCTTCTGGTAGCCGATCCGCAGCACGCCGGGCTCGGCCGCGCGGGCCGGCCGGGCGACAGGAACGGCCGCCAGGGCGGCCAGCAGGGCGCGGCGGTGGAGCATCGTCCGGCCTTCACTCGGCGGCGGCGAGCGCGACCGGGGCGGCCGCGGCCCGGTGGGCGAGCAGCGCGGCGAGCTGGCCGCCCGCCTCTGCGGCGCGGGCGCGCAGGCCGGCCTCGGTGAGCGTCCCGTCGCTGAAATCCGCGTCCGAGGCGTAGACCGCGGTGGGGATCTGCAGGGCGCCGAAGAAGCCCAAGAGCGGCCGGAAGGCGTGCTCGACCACCAGCGCGTGGCGCGCGCCGCCGCCGGTGGCCACGATGGCCACGGGCTTGCCGGCCAGCGCCCCCGGATCCACGAGGTCGAACAGGTGTTTAAACAGGCCGGTATAGGCGCCCTTGTAGACCGGCGAGCCGACGACGAGGCCGTCCGCCGATTCGATCGCCGCCAGGACCTCGCGCGCCGCGGGCGTCAGCTGATCGCGGGTCCAGGCGGCGCCGAGGCCGGGGCCGGCATCGACGAAGTCCAGGATGCGCGCGTCGAGCGCCACCTGCGCGCCGGCCTCCCGCAGCACCGCATCGACCAGGGTGCGGGTCTTGGACGGGCGCTGCACGTTCGCGCTCAGCCCGACGAGTCTCGGTCGTGTCATCTTCAGTGCCTTGCGGTGAAGCGGGATGGCGGATCGCACCGATCGGACGGCGCGGAGGCTGCGCGACCGGACATCCAGACTGGCCACTAGAATTGCGGGCCGTCTTCGCCGACGTCAATGAAACGGCTTTCCCTAGTGATCTGGGGGAGAAAAACATTCTCCTCGAAAGCTACGATTTCGGATGTCGTTTTACTTTGTCGCGCGCGTCGATTGTGCGCGCTGCATCACGTTTGGAGCGGCCGGATCAAGCGCTGGCGGCAACGTGATCTCTCCGGCTCACCGATGGGGCACGGAAATTCTACGCACGGCGGAGTTTGAAGGCGGATGTTCCTGTTGCGATATGCCTTGTGCGGCGCGGCGAGGCGGCTCGGGGCATTGGCACGCGGTCCCGCCTCGGACGGGCTCCCGTCCGCGCTTTCTGGACCGGAAGACCGGCCCCGAGCGACGGTGAGTGGGCGCATCGACGCGCCGCCCGTTCGGCCGAGCGGACCGAGCCTCGCGGGCTACGCAGCGTCGCGGCGGTCCATCCTGGAGTGCCGGACGGTGACGGCATCGACCGCAAGGGGACGCTTCGGGAGCGCTCCGGGGCGGCGTGAAGGTCCGGAAGCGGGACGGCGCGGGTGAACCCTGCATGCGGGCTCGGAGGTCGTATCGGTCCGATCCGCCGATGCCGCAGGCCGATGGGGACCGCAAACGAAAAGGGGCCAGCCCTTCGGGCCGGCCCCGGTCTCACGATGTCTGTCGCCGGTTACTCGGCGGCGCTGATCTCGGCCGTGAAGTGACCGCACCAGTCGCTCGACGCCACCACCGGCCACAGGCCCTTGGAATCCGGCTCCGGCTGGCTGACCGGCGGGTTGAAGCGGCACAGGCCGGCGTCGCCCTGCGCGGTGCCGCCATTGCCCTTGTGCTCGTCGAAGAACTTGCAGCTCTCGCACTGTGCGCTGGCCATGTCGCGTATCTCCTGCTGCGGACCGACAGGGTCCTTCTTTCTCATAAGAATTAGAACAGTTACAATCTGACAGTCAAGGGGTCGGTGGCAAGGCCCGGTCGATCGCTGCATTGACCGCGCTGCGCGCGGGCTTCGCAGGATCGGGGAGCCTGGACTGGGGGTCCGGATCGGGGGATCGGCGCCGGCCGTTTCGCCCTTGCGTCCTGTCCCATCGGCGGCCCCCGGTCGCGATCGCGTGGTCCCGCAAGGCGGGACGGCTGCCCGGAGAGACCGCCGATGCCTGGAGAAAGGCGTCCCGATTTCGAGCCCTCCCGGAGGATCGGCATCTCCGGCGGGTCGCCCCGCCACGGAATCATCGCTTCAGAGGCTCTGCCCCCGGATCCGCGCGACCCCGGATTGCAGCTTCGGCGTTCGTCGCGCCGGGATATGACGGTGCCGGTCACCTCGCGCGCGCTCAAGGCACGGCGCTGCGCGCGTGACGATGAAGATCGGAACGCGTCCCCGCCGCGGGCATCCGGACGACACCGCGTGCAGGCGGGCCGCGCGGATGATCCGTGCGGCCCGCCTGCCTGGGATGGCGATTCGCGAGCCGGGTGGAATCCGGCTCGCCGCTTTGGCTCAGAGGCTGCCCGGTCCCTTGGCGAAGCCCGCCAGGGTGAACAGGTCAACCGAGAGCTTCGCGCCGATCACGAAGGCGTCGGGGATCCGCTTCGGCTGCGCGAAGAAGCGCTCCTGCAACTGCGGATTGATGACGTATTGCAGGTTCGGCATCAGGCGGATCGCCGGGGTCACCTGGATCCCGTAGCTCACCTCCAGAATGGTCTGCGTGGAGGCGACGTTGCGGCCCAGCCCAACTGCCGTGCGCGCGGCCCGGAGGTTGGCGAGGCCCAGCGGCGAGAAGTGCTCCAGCGCGAAGCCGAAGCCCAGCGTGTCGTAGGGCCGGCCCGCGAAGGTGCCGGTGAGGACGGCGCCGCCGTTCAGGAAGTAATCCTCGAACTGCCGCCCGCCGGTCGCGGCGAGGAAGGCGCCGAACAAGGTCAGCCCCTGGACGCCTGTCGGATCGGGACGCCACACCATCTGGTCGAACCGGGCGTAGACCGCCGACCGGCCGAACCGGGTCAGCGGATCGAGGCCGCTGATCAGGTAGGAGCCTCGGCGGACGTCCTGCACCGGATCCTTGTAGTCCGACTGGTCGATGATCGCGCCGATGCCGTAGTTGCGCGGCAGCGGGTCGTTGCCGAAGTTGGTCGAGTAGCCGACCTCCACCGGCACCACGACGCCGGTGGCGCCGCGGGTCGACCAGTCGATGCCGTTCTGGTCCGCTTGCTGATCGCGCGGATTCACCTCGTAGACGCCGGCATGCATGAACACCTTGTCGGTGACCCAGGCCTTGGCGTGGGCGCCCCAAGTGGCGATCGGCCACCACGTGATGTTCGTCATCTTGAACGCGCCCTTCGGCGCGCCGCAGATGCCGTTGTTCTGGAAGTTGCAGTAGAACGGCGAGGCCAGGAAGTTCGGGTTGGCCAGGACGCGGCCGAACTCGATGTCGAGGCGGTTGTCGAACAGCTTCTGCTCGTAGGACAGCGCGGTGAGATGCGCGGTCTGGCCGCCGCCCTGGATCTCCTGCACGCTGGTGGTGTTGCCGATGAAGTCGCTCGATATGGCGCGCCCGTGGCGCTGGGTCACGATGGTGTGCACCGAGCCGCCCTCGATCCCGGCCAGCCGGCCGAGATCGGCGTCGAGGCCGAAGAACACCTGGCCGGCATAGTCCGAGCCCTGGCGCCGGCCGCCCGAGGGATTGGTGGCGAACTCGCCCGTGTAGTTCAGGATCGCGGTGATCCCGTGCCCGAGGTCGACGGTGCCGGGCGGCAGCGACGGCGGCGCCGCGGTGGCGCCCTGCGCGATGCTCGTGGCCGCCGCGCTGCTGGCGCCCGCGAAGCTCCGGCCCTCACGGATGACCCGCCGCCGGGCGCGGTTCGCCTTGTAGCGCGCCTTCTGCGCCGGGCTCGCCTTCGGGCCCGGGTTCACCAGGCTCGGTCCCCCGTCCGGAGGCGTCGCCGCATCCTGAGCCAGGGCCGGGCCTGTGCCGGCCGTAACCATGGCGGCGCCGAACGCGAGCGCCGCCCATCGCATGTGCTTTCCCATCGTGATGACTCCCCCTTAACCGCGCGGCCTTGTCGGGCTCTGTCGCGTCCGTGTTCCGCCGGGATCCTCCTCGGTCAGTCCGTGAAGGCCTCCACCGTGCGGCGCGCGCCGCGCAGGAAGGCGTCGGCGGCGTGAATGAGCGGATTGAGGTCGACGTCGCTCTGCCCGGCCCGGATCAGGGCGGCGAAGCGGTCGTAGAGGCCGCGATACTCGGCCTCCGGCGGCAGCGGCTGGTCGCGCCCGTCGATCGTCAGGGCCGCGCCGCCCTTCGAGAGGACCAGGGTGCCGTCCTCGGTCTCGACGCGGATGTCCCAGGTCTGCGGCCCGGTCTGGCGCCAATCGAACGCGGCCCGGATCGGGGTGCCGGCGGCGTCCGTGAAGTGCAGGTCGGCGGCGATCGGCGCCTGCCGGTTCTCCGGCACCGACAGGGTCGCGTCGGTCAGGAAGAAGGGCGGCAGGATGTGGGTGGCGATCGACAGGGCGTTGATCCCCGGATCGAACACGCCCATTCCGCCGGCCGTCCAGATCCAGTCCTGGCCCGGGTGCCAGTGCCGGACATCCTCCAGCCACGCGATCGACACCGACCGGATCCGGCACCCGGACAGCCAGCGCCGCGCGGGCTCCACCCCGGGCGCGTAGCGGGAGTGCCAGCTCGCGAACAGGCTCACGCCCCGGGCCCGCGCGGCCTCAACCAGCAGTCCGACCTCGGCCAGCGTCGCCCCGGGGGGCTTCTCCAGGAAGACGTGGAGGCCCGCCGCGAGCGCCGCCCGGGCGGCCTCGAAGCGCGCCTGCGGCGGCTGGCACAGGGCGACCGCCTGCAGGTCCCGCTGCCCCGCCAGCATCTCGGGCAGCGTCCGGTAATTGGGCACGCCGTCGAGGCCGCCATGCCGGCTCGCCACCGCCACGAGCCGGTAATCCGGGCTGGCGCCGATCACCGGCAGGTGCTGGTCGCGGGCGATCTTGCCGACGCCCACGAGGCCGATGCGGATCGGTTCGGCCATCTCAGAGCACCCGCACGGTGACGTCCGCCGGCGGCGCGACCGCCAGCGGATTGCGCAGGGGCAGCGTGAACGGCGCCGCCGCGATCTCGAACACGTCGCCCGGCCGGGTCGCGACGCCGTCGCCGAACGACAGGGTCGCGGTCCCGAAGAAGTGGACGTGCACGTCGCCGGGTCGGCGGAACGGTGCGTACTTGAAGTGGTGGTGCTCCAGGTTCGCGATGCTGTGGGACATGTTCGCCTCCCCGGAGAGGAACGGCTTCTCCCAGAGCACGGTGCCGTCGCGCAGGATGCGGCTCACGCCGCGCACCTCCGGCGGCAGGTCCCCGAGCCACAGCTCCGGCCCGAGCGCGGCCGGGCGCAGCTTGGAATGGGCGAGCCACAGGTAGTTGCCCCGCTCCGTCACGTGGTCGGAGAACTCGTTCGCCAGCGCGAAGCCGAGCCGCACCGGCGTGCCGTCGGCGTCGATCACGTAGAGGCCGGCGATCTCCGGCTCCTCGCCGCCGTCGCGGGCGAAGGCGGGCGAGACGAGGGGCTCGCCAGTTCCGACGATGGCACTGCCGTCCCCCTTGTAGAACCATTCGGGCTGGACGCCCGTCTCCCCCGGGGCCGGCTTGCCGCCCTCGACCCCCATCCGGAACATGCGCATCGAATCGGTCGGCGCCGGATCGGCTGCCGCGGCCCGGTGCATCGCGTCCCGGCCCTCCGCGGAGCCGAGATGCGTCAGGCCGGTGCCGCTCAGGAGCAGGTGCGCGGGATTCGGGTGGTCCACCGGCGGCAGCAGCTGCACGGAATCGGGATCGATGGCCGCGCCCAGCCCCGACAGGGCCGTCGTCTCGGCCAGCCCGCCCCCGGCGGCCAGTGCCTTGCGCGCCAGCTCGATTACGCTGCGCACGCCGATCACCTGCCGCGCCTGGCCCGCGTCCAGCAGAGCGACGCCGCGCTCCCCGTCAGGCCGGCGGAATTGTAGGAGTGATCCGCCCATCGTGTGTTCCTCCCAGGGGCGCCCATGCCGGGGCGTCCCGAACGCGCGGCCGTCGAGGGCCGCGCGGTGGCCGGTCAGCGGCTCGGTTGCGGTTGGAGCGCGCCGTCGATCCGACGCGGCAGGTGCCAGGGATTGTTCGGGCGCAGGGGCGACGGCAGCAGCGCGTCGGGCAGGTCCTGGTAGCAGACGGGGCGCAGGAACCGCTCGATCGCCAGGGTGCCGACCGAGGTGCTGCGGCCGTCCGAGGTGGCGGGGAACGGGCCGCCATGCACCATCGCGGGCGCCACCTCCACGCCGGTGGGCCAGCCGTTGGCGAGGATCCGCCCGGCCTTCCGCGCCAGGAGCGGCACCAGCCCCGCGGCGAGGTGCTCGTCCGCCCGGTCGAGATGCAGCGTCGCGGTGAGCTGGCCCTTGAGGGACGCGACGGCCCCGGCCATCTCCGCCGGGTCGGCCGCCGCGACCAGCAGGGAGGCGGCGCCGAACATCTCCTCGGCCAGCGCCGGATCCGCCAGGAGGCTCCGCGCCTCCGTGCGCAGCAGGGCGGCGGGGGCACCCCCCGGGCCCGCCGCCACCCCGCGCGCCGCGACCGTCACCCCCGGGCGATCCGCCAGGGCGGCGACGATACGCTCGAACCGCGACGTGATGTCCGCGGTGAGCATGGTGTGGGGAACGCTCTCGCGAATCAGCGCGCCCGCCGCCTCCGCGAACGCGTCCAGCTCGGGCCCCGCGATCCCGATCAGCAGGCCCGGATTGGTGCAGAACTGCCCGGCCCCCAGCGTCAGGGACTGGACGAACCCGGACGCCAGGGCGGCGCCCCGGGCCCGCAGGGCGCCGGGGAGGAGCAGGACGGGATTCACCGCGCTCATCTCGGCATAGACCGGGATCGGCTCGGGCCGGGCGGCGGCGATCCGCATCAGCGCCAGACCGCCGCCGCGCGAGCCCGTGAAGCCGACGGCCTTGACGCGCGGATCGGCCACCAGGGCGGCGCCCAGGGCGCTCGACGGCCCCGGCAGGTAGGAGAACACGCCCTCGTGCAGGCCGCAGGCGGCCGCGGCCGCCCGCAGGGCCCGCGCCACCAGCTCCCCGGTGCCGGGATGGGCCGGATGCCCCTTGACCACCACGGGGCAGCCCGCCGCCAGGGCGGAGGCGGTGTCGCCCCCCGCCACCGAGAAGGCGAGCGGGAAGTTCGAGGCGCCGAACACCGCCACCGGGCCGAGGGCGACGTGGCGGCGGCGCAGGTCCGGCCGGGGCAGCGGCTTGCGGTCCGGCAGGGCCGGGTCGATCGTCGCCCGCACCCACGCGCCCGACCGCACGAGGTCGGCGAACAGGCGCAGCTGGCCGATCGTGCGGGCGCGCTCGCCCTCCAGGCGCGCCCGCGGCAGGCCCGTCTCGGCCATGGCCCGCTCGATCAGGGGCGCGCCGAGATCGTCCACGGCCGCGGCCGCCGATTCGAGGAAGGCCGCGCGGGTCTCGGGATCGGTCTCGGAGAAGCTCGGGAACGCCGCCTCCGCCAGTGCGCAGGCCGCCGCGACCTCCGCGGCCCCCGCCGCCGAGAAGACCGGTTCCAGCGGCGCTCCCGTCGCCGGGTCGACCGCCACGAACGTCTCGCCGGACGCCACATCCGCGGCGCCGACCAGGCCGGTTCCCCGGATGGTCCCGGGCGCTGCAGGTTGTTTACTCATACAAATAAGCTAGATCAGTTCGGCCGGGCTCGCAAGCGTCTCGACTTCTCCTGCCTAGGGGTGTCGACGCTTGCACTCCTACAACTTCAGGATACAGTTGCGCCGATCCTGCCCCCTCCCGGAGGCTCGGACCGGAGGTGACGGGTGAGGCAGGACCGCGGGCACGAAGATATCCGGCTTCCGCTTGCCTCAAGCTGGCGTCGCATCCACGGCTCGGTGGCGCGCGACCTCGGCGTCGCGATCCTGTCCGGCCGTTACGCGCCGGGGGACGTGCTGCCCGGGGAGATCGAGTTCGCGGAGCAGCTCAAGGTGTCGCGCACCGCCTATCGCGAGGCGATTCGCATCCTGAGCGCCAAGGGCCTCGTGGAGAGCCGGCCGCGCACCGGCACCCGCGTCAGCCAGCGCAGCCGCTGGAACCTGCTCGATCCCGACATCCTGGCCTGGGCCTTCGAGGCGGAGCCGAGCGAGGCGTTCATCCGCGACCTGTTCGAGCTGCGCATGATCGTCGAGCCGGCCGCCGCCGCCCTCGCGGCCGAGCGGCGCTCGGGCCTCGACATCGCCCGGATGGGCCACGCCCTGGAGGAGATGGGCCGCCACGGCCTCGCCACCGAGGTGGGCCGCGCCGCCGACCAGGCCTTCCACAACACGATCCTGGAGGCGGCGCGCAACGGGCCGCTGATGGCCCTGTCGAGCTCCATCGCGGCCGCAGTCACCTGGACCACCATCTTCAAGCACCGGCGGCAGGACAAGCCGCGGGACCCGATGCCCGACCATCGCGTCCTCTACGACGCGATCGTGGCGGGCGAGCCGGACACCGCCCGCGCGGCGATGACCGAGCTGGTCCGCCTCGCGCTCGCCGATACCGAGATGGCGTTGCGGCCTTGAGAATCCGGGTTTCCAAAGGGCGCAGCCCTTTGGGGGGGTATCGGGGCGGAGCCCCGATGTCGGGCTTCGCCCGAACTCATCAGGGCTCCGCCCTGCACCCGCGAAAGGTCCCGGACCTTTCGAATCCGGGACTCCGTGGGGTTCAGTGGTTGTCGCGCGGCAGGCCGCTGGTCTGCGCGATGCGCTGGAACGTCTCCGCCCCCTCCAGGATCGCGCCCGTGTGCATCTGCCCGACGGCGGCGCGCTGCATCGCCTGCCAGGGGGTCTGGGAGGCCGGGTAGGCGTAGCCGCCCGCCGCCTTCAGGGCCTCGCGGCGCCGGGCGATCTCGTCCGCGTCGACCAGCATGTCGGCGGTGCCGCGGCGCAGGTCGATCCGCACCCGGTCGCCGGTGCGCAGGAGCGCGAGGCCGCCGCCGGCCGCCGCCTCCGGGGAGGCGTTGAGGATCGACGGCGAGGCCGAGGTGCCGGACTGGCGCCCGTCGCCGAGGCACGGCAGCGCGTGCACGCCGGCCCGGATCAGATCCGCGGGCGGGCGCATGTTCACAACCTCGGCCGCCCCGGGATAGCCAACCGGCCCGGCGCCCCGCATCACCAGCAGGGTCTCGGCGGTGATGCCGAGGCTCGGATCGTCGATCCGGTGATGGTAATCCTCCGGCCCGTCGAACACCACGACGGGGCCCTCGAAAGCGTCCGGATCCTCGGGGTTCGAGAGGTAGCGGGTGCGGAATTCCGCGCCGATCACGCTGGTCTTCATCACCGCGGCGTCGAACAGGTTGCCGCGCAGTACCAAAAAGCCCGCCGCCTCCTTGAGGGGCCGGTCGATCGGCCGGATCACGTCCTCGTCCTCGATCGTCGCGCCGCGGCAATTGTCGCCAATGGTGCGGCCGTTGACGGTCAGCGCGCCCTCGCGGATCAGGCCGCGGCTCATGAGCTGCGCCACCACGGCGGGCAGGCTGCCGGCGCGGTAGTAATCCTCGCCGAGATAGGCGCCGGCCGGCTGCAGGTTGACGAGCAGCGGCACGTCGAGCCCGTAGGTCTGCCAGTCGGCGATGTCGAGTTCCACGCCCATGTGCCGGGCGATGGCCGCGAGGTGGATCGGCGCGTTGGTGGAGCCGCCGATCGCCGAGTTGACCACGATGGCGTTGAGGAAGGCGTCCCGGGTCAGGATCTCGGAGGGCTTCAGGTCCTCCGCCACCATCTCCACGATGCGCTTGCCGGTCTGGTAGGCGACCTCCTGCCGGTCGCGGTAGGGCGCCGGGATCGCCGCCGAGCCGGGCAGCATCATGCCCAGGGCCTCGGCCAGCGTGTTCATCGTGGTCGCCGTGCCCATCGTGTTGCAGAAGCCGGTCGAGGGCGCCGACGAGGTCACGAGCTTGATGAAGCCGTCATGGTCGATCTCGCCCGCCGCCAGCATCTCGCGGGCCTTCCAGACGATCGTGCCCGAGCCGGTGCGCTGGCCCTTGAACCAGCCGTTCAGCATCGGCCCGACCGAGAGGGCGATGGCCGGGATGTTCACGGTGGCGGCGGCCATCAGGCAGGCTGGGGTGGTCTTGTCGCAGCCCGTGGTCAGCACCACCCCGTCGAGCGGGTAGCCGTAGAGCAGCTCCACGAGGCCGAGATAGGCAAGGTTGCGGTCGAGGCCCGCGGTCGGCCGCTTTCCGGTTTCCTGGATCGGGTGGACGGGAAACTCCAGCACGATGCCGCCGGCCTCGCGGATGCCCTCGCGGATCCGCTCCGCCAGGACGAGGTGGTGGCGGTTGCACGGCGACAGGTCGGAGCCCGTCTGGGCGATGCCGATGATCGGCCTGCCCGAGCGCAACTCCTCCAGGCTGAGGCCGAAGTTGAGGTAGCGCTCCAGGTAGAGCGCCGTCATGTCGATGTTGTCGGGATTGTCGAACCACGCGCGGGAGCGCAGTGGGCGGGCGGTCTTGGGCCGGGCGGTCTTGGGGTCGGTCATCGATGGGTCCGGTGGGCGGGGCTGGTCGAGAAGCGGTAGGTGATCACGTTCCGGTAGGTCTGGCCGGGATCGAGCCGGGCCGAGCCGAAGGCGGGCTGGTTGGGCGTGTCGGGGAACAGCTCCGGCTCCAGCGCCAGGGCGTCCGACTGCCGGTAGGCGAGGCCGGATTTACCCACCGCGGTCGCGTCGAGGAAGTTGCCCGCGTAGACCTGCACCCCCGGCTGATTGCTCGCCACGTCGAGCACCCGGCCCGAATCCGGATCCTCGACCCGCGCCACCGGGTGCGGTTCGGCCGTGGGGGCGTCGGTCACGACCCAGTTGTGGTCGTAGCCGCGCCCGCGCACGATCTGCGCGTCCCGGCCGTCGCGGATGCGTGCGCCGATCACCGCCGGCGTGCGGAAGTCGAAGGGCGTGCCCGCCACCGGCCGGTGCACGCCGGTGGGGATCAGGGTGGCGTCGACCGGCGTGTAGCGCTCCGCCGGGATGGTCAGGACATGGTCGAGGATCGAGCGGCCCGAGCCCTCCCCCGCCAGGTTGAAGAAGCTGTGGTTGGTCAGGTTGACGATGGTCGGCCGGTCGGTGGTGGCCTCGTAGGTGACGGTCAGCGTGTTCGTGTCGTCCAGCCTGTAGGTGGCGGTCGCCGTCAGCGTGCCGGGATAGCCCTCCTCGCCGTCCGGGCTGACGTAGCGCAGGGTCACCGACGGCGTGGCGCCGCCCGTCACGGCGGTGATCGTCCAGAGCCGCCTGTCGAAGCCGGCGGCGCCGCCGTGCAGGGCGTTGGGGCCGTCGTTGGTGGCCAGGGTGTAGGTCCGGCCGTCGAGGGTGAAGCGGCCCGCGCGGATGCGGTTGGCGTAGCGGCCCACGCTCGCGCCGAAATAATTGCCCTTGGCCAGGTAGGCGGCGAGGTCGTTGTAGCCGAGCACCACGTCGGCCGGCGCGCCGGCCCGGTCCGGCACCTCGAGGGTGCGCAGCAGCGCCCCCCACGCGAGGATCCGCGCCGTGACGCCCCTGCCGTTGGACAGCGTCACCTCCTCGACCGTGCGGCCGTCCGGGAGGGTGCCGAACACGGTCCGGGACGGCTCGGCCGCCTGGGCCGAGGCCGGGATCGCCGCGCCGGCGCACAAGGCCACGAGTCCCGCTCCACGCATCAGGTCCTCCCCGGTCGGATCCGTCCGCCCTGCCGGATCATGCGCCGGTGCGCGGAGGACGTGCGGTTGACGCCCGCGAAGCCGTTTTATACTCAGACAATTGGCTTGGACAATACGGCGCCCCGGCAAGGCGCCCCGGCAGGGAGAGGACGCGCTCGATGGCAGGACCGATCGCGGGCGCCGGGACACGCGCGGCCCGGCCGGGGGAAGCCGCCGCGGGCGACGGGGCCGGGTCCCGTGCCGCCCTGTCGCTGCTGGCCAGCCTGTTCTTCATGTGGGGCTTCATCACGGTCATCAACAACACGCTGCTGCCGCACCTGCGCAGCGTGTTCGACCTCGACTACACGCAGACCACGCTGATCGAGTCGGTCTGGTTCATCGCGTATTTCGTGGCCTCGATCCCGGCGGCGAAGCTGATCGCGCGGATCGGCTACCAGCGGTCCCTGGTGGCCGGCCTCGGCATCATGGCGGCCGGCACCCTCGGCATGGTGGGCGCGGCCCACGCGGTCTCGTACGGGATCACGCTCACCGCGCTGTTCGTGATCGCCAGCGGCATCACCCTGCTGCAGGTCGCCGCCAACCCCTACGTGGCGGTGGTCGGCCCCGCCGAGAGCGCCCCGGCGCGGCTCAACCTCGTGCAGGCGTTCAACTCCCTCGGCACCACCCTGGCGCCCCTGTTCGGCGGCATCCTGATCCTCGGCCGCTCGGCCTCGGGCAACGCCGCCGCCGGCACCGTGCTGACCCCCGCCGAGCGCCTCGCGGACGCGCAGTCGGTGCAGCTCCCCTACCTGATCGTGGCGGCAATCCTCGTGGGGCTCGCCGTGGTGATCGCCCGCTTTCCGCTGCCCGCCATGGGGGGCGGGGCGGGCGCCGCCCGGGACGCCGGGGCCGGGGGCACCGGCGGGTCGCTCTGGCAGCACCGCAACCTCGTGCTCGGCGTGCCGGCGATCTTCATCTACCTGATCGCCGAGATCGGGGTGTCGAACCTGTTCATCAACTTCGTCGCGCAGCCCGAGATCGGCGACCTGACCCACGCTCAGGCCGCGCGCTACCTGTTCCTGCTCTGGGGCGGGATGATGGTTGGCCGCTTCGTCGGCAGCTACCTGATGCAGGCGCGCCCGGCCGAGGCGGTCCTCGCCGGGGCGGCGGTCGGCGCCTGCGCGGTGATGCTGGTGGCGACCTTCGCCACCGGCCCCGTGGCGATGTGGGCGCTGATCTCCGTGGGGCTGTTCCACGCGATCATGTTCCCGACGATCTTCACCCTCGGCATCCGCGGCCTCGGGCCGCTGACCGAGGCGGGGGCGGGGCTGCTGATCATGGCGATCGCCGGCGGCTCCCTGGTGGTGGTGCAGGGCTGGGCGGCGGACCGGTTCGGGCTGCAGCACGCGTTCCTGATCACCGCGGCCTGCGAACTCTACGTCCTCTTCTACGCCGTCTGGGGCTGCCGGCCGGGCCCCCCGGCATCGGCCTGACAGGGGCGGCGCGACCATGAAACCAAGGATCCGCATCGTCGCCCGCGCGGGGCGCGACCGTCTCGGCGAGGGGCCCATCTGGGTTCCGGAACGCGGGACGCTGTTCTGGGTCGACATCGAGGCGCCGGCCCTGAACTGGCTCGACCTCGCGGCCGGCGCGACCGGCCGGCGCCCGTTCCCGGAGCCGCTGGGCTGGATCATCCCCCGGGCCGGACGGCGGGACTTCATCGTCGGGCTGAAGAGCGGCTTCGCGACCTACGACCTGGAGGCCGACCGCATCGTGCCGATCGGCGATCCCGAACCGGACCATCCTGACAACCGCCTGAACGACGCCAAGGTGGATCTCGCCGGCCGGATCTGGGCCGGGAGCATGCACCAGGCCGAGACGGCGGTCTCCGGGTCCCTGCACCGGCTCGACCCCGACCTGACGTGGCAGCGGATGGACGGCGCCTACGGCGTCGCCAACGGCCCGACCTTCAGCCTCGACGGCCGGGTCATCTATCACAGCGACAGCGCCGCCCGGACGGTCTACGCCTTCGACCTCGCCGCGGACGGGACGCTCTCGGGCAAGCGGCCGTTCCTGCGCTTCCCGGACGATTGGGGCTGGCCCGACGGGATGACCACCGATGCCGAGGGCTGCCTCTGGATCGCCCATTGGGGCGGCGGCCGGCTGAGCCGCGTCGATCCGGACGGGCGCCCGATGCGGGCGGTCGCCCTCCCCGCCCCCAACATCACGAGCTGCGCCTTCGCGGGCGACGGGCTCGACCGCCTGTTCGTCACCTCCGCGTCGCGGGGCGCCGAGCAGGTGGCGGAGGCCGGAGCGCTGTTCGAGCTCGACGTCGGCGTGGTCGGGCTGCCGCCGCGGGCCTTCGGGGGATGAGGCCGGCCTCGGCGCTGATCGCTTCGCGACGATCGCGAAGCGATCGGGCGCCCGGCGACACCGGAGCCGAACCGCATCGGCCCGAGCGCGCGACCGGGCCGTCCTGTTCCGGTCGGCATTCCCGCTCACGCCGCGCGTCGCAGGGCCCCGAGACCATCTCGGAATCGTGTGCGGCCATCACCCGGATGGGGGATGCGCCGCACCGGCCCGGCCTCTACCGTCGGTCCATCTCCGAGACGAGACCACCTCCGAGCCCGCCCGGCCAACGCCGTGGCGGGCTTCTTCTCGGGGCCGGCGCGCGGCTGCGCCAGGCCCGGCCTGCCCGCCGGTGGGGTCAGCCGGGCTGCCGGCCACCCATCCGCGCCTGCATCCGGGTGAGCTGGGCGATGTGCAGGTCGATCAGCGGAAGGGCGCCCCGGGCGATCCGGCGCAGGCCTGGATCCTCACCCGACTGGGCGTAGGAGCCATGGATGCCGAGCGCCTCCTGGTGTCCCTGGAGCGAAGCGTTCACGAAGGTCGCGTCGTATTGCGGCCCCGGCGGCATCCCGGTGAGCTGCGACAGGATCTGCGCCTTCTGCGCGTCGGTGGTCATGCCCCGGGGCGCCGCGACGCCGAGCGCCCCGCCCGCGACCCCGGCTGCCGTGTTCACCGCGGTGCCCGCCACCGCCACGGGCGCCGCCACGAGACCGCCGATCAGGCCGCCGGGGCCGGCCGCCGCGGGGCCGGGCGCCGGGATCGGCGCGCCGCCGGTATAGGCGTTGATCTTCCGGGAGAGGTTCACCTGCTCGATGACCTCCGCCCGGGAGAACTTCTTGACCATCGGGTTCGTGGTCTTCTCGTGGGCGTCGCGGGCCGTGTTCTCCAGGAACAGGCCGCCGGTGGTCGCCATCTGGAGATAGGCGCCGGTGGGAACCGCGCCCGCCGGCGTGACCTGGGCGATGGCTGTGCGCGTGAGCGCCAGCGCCGCGGTGGCGCCCAGCATGGTGGTGAGGAGGTCGCGACGATGCATCATGAGGATAGCTTCCCGTGAGGTGAGGCACCCGACGCCCCGATCATCGCTGAGGTGCTGCTTGGCGAACCGCACGACGCGGACGATGTTCCTGCTCAAGGTTCCGCACCGCGCGTCCTGACCCGCGCGGATTCACGCATCGGGTTCAGGATCATTGTCCGGCTGGCAGGGCTGGCTACCCAGATCTCCCACGCGCACCCCCTCCCCCCTCTGCGGGGGAGGGTGGCCCCCGAAGGGGGTCGGGAGAGGGGAGCGACGGTGCAGGATGAGGCTGTGTGCTGCGTGAAGACCGCGCCTCGTCCGGAAGCCGGGTTCCCCTCTCCCGACCCCTGCTGACGCAGGGGCCACCCTCCCCCGCAGAGGGGGAGGGAGACGCGCGTCTCGTTCAGTCCCATCAGCCCGAACAGGCGGTGCGACTCTGCAGGTGCCTGGATCGGCGGGGCCGTTTTTCGAGCGGATTCGTCGAGTAATCAGTCTATTCGCCGGTCTGTAAGCGCGCGATCCGAAGCTTTATCTCCGATCCGGCCGGCCCTAAGACTGATCGATCGGACGAGGCGGCGTTCGGGCTTCGCGCGGCACCGTGCGCGTCACAGGCACGTTGGCCCTGCCGCGCGGACCGGGGCAGAGGTGACCCAGAGGTGACCATGGGCCAGATGACGATCAAGGACGTCGCGCGGCGAGCCGGCGTGAGCTTCCAGACGGTCTCCCTGGTCCTGAACCATCCCGAGAAGGTCGCCCGGACCACGCGCGAGACCATCGAGGCCGCCATGCGCGACCTGGACTTCGTGCCGAGCCTCGCGGCCCGCTCGCTGCGCAAGAAGCCGAGCCGCAGCATCGCCTGCGTGTTCTCCGTGGGTGCCCGGCCCGACGACGCGTCCGGCCCGGTGCCGGAGACCGACGAGGGCGTCCTCCTGCAGACCTTCGCGCATGTCACCGACCAGCACGGCTACACGCTGATCCACCGCCGCTGGTGCCGCGACGAGCCGGACGGCCTGAGCCGGATCAACGGCCTCGTCAGCGAGGCCCGGGTCGACGGCATCGTGGTCTTCGGCGACCGACCGGACGACCCGCTGGTGGCGATGCTGCAGGCCAAGCGGTTCCCCTTCGTGGTGTTCGGCCTCGACCTGCCCGGCGCGCATTGCGCGATCCGGGCCGAGCGCGACGCGGTCCACGCGGCCATGGGCCATCTCATCCGGGCGGGCAGCCGGTCGATCTGCTTCTTCCGGGGCGAGCGCGACGGGCGGTCGTCGCCGGCCGTCGCCGAGCGGTTCCGGGGCTATCGCGAGGCCCTGGCGGAGGCGGGTCTGCCCCTGCGAGACGACCTCGTCGTGCCGTGCGGCTGGACGTCCGAGAGCGGCCATCGCGCGACCCTCGACCTGGTCGACCGCCCGGCCCGGCCGGACGCGATCCTCGCGGCCGACGACCGGGTGGCGCTCGGGGTCCTGAAGGCGCTGCACGACCGCGGCGTGCGCGTCCCCGAGGCGATCCGGGTCGTCGGCTTCGGCAACCGCGTCCAGAGCGCCTACACGATCCCGAGCCTGACCTCGATCGAGGTCCCGACGCTGGAGATGGTGCGGTTCGCCTTCGCGACCCTGGTGGAGGTCATCGAGGGCACGCGCGCGTCCGACGATCTGGCGCAGCGGCTCTTCCCCACCCGCCTCGTCGTCCGCGACTCCACCGGGGTCGCGGGGCCGCCGCAGCATTAGCGGGCCGCCGCAGCCTCACTCCGCGGCGAGGACCGGATCGGCCTCACCGCTCCCGAACTGGGCCGCGTGCAGGCGGCTGTAGGGGCCGCCGGCGGCGAGCAGCGTCGCGTGCCGGCCTTCCTCGACGACCCCGCCCTCCCCCAGCACCACGATCCGGTCGGCGTCGCGGATGGTGGCGAGGCGGTGGGCGATCACCAGGGTCGTGCGCCCGCGGGCGAGTTCGGAGAGCGCCCGCTGGATCTCCCGCTCGGTCTCGGTGTCGAGCGCCGAGGTCGCCTCGTCGAGGATCAGGATCGGCGGGTTCTTGAGGAAGACCCGCGCGATGGCGATGCGCTGCTTCTGCCCGCCCGACAGGCGCACCCCGCGCTCGCCCACCACCGTGTCGAGGCCTTCAGCCAAGCCGTCGATCAGGCCGCCGAGCCGGGCGCGCCGGGCGGCGGCGTCGATCTCGGCCTCGGTGGCGTCGAGACGGCCGTAGGCGATGTTCTCGCGGATCGTCCCGGCGAACAGGAACACGTCCTGCTGCACGATGCCGATCTGGCGGCGCAGGCTCGCGAGGGTCATGGCGCGGATGTCGATCCCGTCGACGGTGATCCGGCCGGCCTCGACCTCGTAGAAGCGCGGCAGCAGGGCGCAGAGCGTGGTCTTGCCGACCCCCGAGGGTCCGACGAACGCCACGGTCTCGCCCGCCGCCACCGCGAGGTCGAGGCCGGTGAAGACCGGGCGGCCGGGGCCGTAGCCGAAGCTCACGCCCGCGAAGCGGATGTCGCCGCGCAGGGCTTCCACCGCGCGGGCGTCGGGCCGGTCGGTGATGTCGGGCTCGGTGGCGAGCAACTCCTGGTAGCGGCGGAAGCCCGCGACCCCCTTCGGATAGGTCTCGACCACGGCGCCGATCTTCTCCAGCGGCCGGTAGAACACGCCGACCAGCAGCAGGAAGCCCACGAAGCCGCCGGGCGTCAGGTCGCCCCGGACCACGAAGGCCGCGCCGCCGAGGAGCACCGCGATCTGCACGAGGCGCAGGCCCAGGTAGTTGATCGACAGGCCGGCCGCCATCAGCCGGTAGGCCTCGAGCTTGGTGTCCCGGTAGCGGGCGTTGTCGAGGGCGAAGAGGGCGCGCTCGTGGGGCTCGTTGGCGAAGGCCTGCACGACCCGCATCCCGCCGACATTCTCCTCGATCCGGGCGTTGAACGCCCCGACCCGGCCGTACTGCGCCTGCCAGTTGCGGGTCATGCGGCCGCCGTAGCGGATCGACACGAAGGCAATCAGCGGCAGGATCGCCCCGGTGATCAGCGCCAGCGGCGCGTGCACCATGAGCATCAGCGCGAACGCGCCCACCAGCGTCATTACCGCGATGAACAGGTCCTCGGGCCCGTGATGGGCGACTTCGCCGATCTCCTCCAGGTCCTTGGTGACCCGGGCGACGAGGTGGCCGGTCTTCTGGCCGTCGTAGAAGCGGAAGGAGAGCTTCTGCAGGTGGTCGAAGGCCCGGGTCCGCATCGTGGTCTCGATGTTGATGCCGAGCACGTGGCCCCAATAGGTGACGACCACCATCAGCCCGGCATTGGCCACGTAGACCAGCGCCAGCGCCGCCGCGGCGAGCAGGATCAGGCCCCAGTCCTGCCGGGGCAGCAGCGAGTCGATGAAGCCCTTCACGGCCACGGGGAAGCCGAGTTCCAGCAGGCCCGACAGGACCGCGCAGCCGAAATCCACCAGGAACAGCGTCCGGTACGGCCGGTAATAGGCGAGGAAGGCCTTCAGCATCGCGGCTCGGATCGGCGTGGGGCGGCACCCTCGACCGGGCAGAGCGCGCCGCAGGACGGCACCCCCGGCAGGCGGTGGCGCAGGCAGCAGACCCGCCGACGCCGGCAGCCCGACGCCCCCGGGCAGAGCGCCCGCGCCAGGGGACTGTCGAGGGGGTTCTTGAGGGGGCTCCTAGCGCAGCCGGGGCCTGCGCGCCATCCGAGGCAGGCCGCGACGTCGTCACAGGCGGCGGCACAGGCGCTCGCACAGGCGCCGCCGCGCGCGGGGGCCGCGCCGGCCCCCTCCCCGTCCCCGAGCGGAGCGCCGGGCGGGCCCCCGAGTTCCCGGGCGACGTAGTCGAGGATCACCGCGGCGTTGCCCCAGAGGACCCGGGGGGCGATCCCGCACCGGGCGTGGCACAGCTCCACGAACGGGCGCAGATGCGCCTCCACCAGCCCGGTCAGGCCGGGCGCTGGACAGGCCGCGCAGCCGGACCCGTGCGCGGGCAGGCGGAAGCGGCACGGGCGGCCGGCCGCGTCGAGTTCGAGGCTCACCGCGTCGAAGGCGAGCGGCAGCGGCCGGCCGAGGCGCACCAGGGCGGTCAGCGCCGGCGTCGCCAGGGCCGCGAGGTAGAACTGGCTCCAGTACGAGACGCGGACCCGCGGATCTGCGGCCTCGAAACTCGCCCCGAACCCGGCCCCGAAGGCCGCCAGCGTCGCGTCGAACACGTCCGGGTCGCGCAGGGCGCCGAGGGGCAGCGCCTCCGGGCCGCCGGGACCCTCGGCGACCCCGTCCCGATAGGCCGCGAGCGAGGCGGGCACCTGGGCGGCGAGGTCGGCGATCATCGCGCCGCCCCGTCCGCCCGCAGGGTCCGGCCCACCGCGACGGCGAGCCAGCCCACCGCGGCGGCGTAGAGCGGCAGGGTCGCGGCGAAGTAGCCCGGCCATCCGATCCAGCCGGCGAGCGCCGGGGCGGCGACCCGCAGCGGCATGGCGGCGAAGAAGGCCGCCCCGAACAGCAGCGCGTAGTCGGTGGCGGGCTTCGGCCCCTGGGCCCAGCGATAGATCATGTTGAAGACCGGGACCCCGAGGAAGCCGCCGGCGACGAAGCTCAGGATCGTAGCGGCGATCCCGAGCGCTCCCGACCCGACGGCGCAGGCGCCCGCCATCAGCGCCCCGGAGGCGAGGACGCCGAGCGCCCCCAGGACGATCAGCCGGACCGTGCCGAACCGGGCGGCGAGCCCGCCGGCCGCCAGCGCCATCACGAGGTTGACCCCCGGCAGCACGGTGCCGGTCAGGAATCCGACCTGCCCGAGCGGGACGTCGAGATCGAGGAGCGCCAGGGTGTTGGGCCCGGCCAGCAGGTAGGAGGCCGCGAAGTAGGCCCCGAGCACGACCACGCGGCCCGCCAGGACGCGCAGGCGCGCCAGCGCGCCCGAGAGCCGCTCCGGGCCGCCTCCGGCCCCGCGCAGGCGCGTCTCGCGGTAGCCGAGGATCGGGAGGAGGCAGAGGGCGTCCAGCGCCGCGCAGGCGAGGACCGCCCCGCGCCAGCCGAGGCTGTCGTAGGAGCCGACCAGCACGCCGACGCCCAGGATGCCGCCGAGCGAGGCCCCGCACAGCTTGGCCGAGGCCACGAAGGCGCGCTCCGCCGCCGGCACGGTCTCGACCACCAGGGCTTCGAGGGCGATGTCCATGGTCGCCACGCAGGCGCAGGCGGCGATCGCCAGGGCGAGGAGCGCAGGGAGCGGCCAGTGCTCGCCGAGGCTCAGGACGGCCAGCAGCGTCACCGCGGCGCCCTGCGCGGCGACGATCCAGCCGATCCGGTGCGGGAGGACCGGCAGGTGCAAACGGTCGAGGAGCGGCGCCCACAGGAAGGTGAGCCCGACCGGCAGGTTGATGAGCTGGAGCAGGCCGACATCCGCCAGCTCCACGCCCCGCGCCCGCAGGATCAGCGGCGCCCCGCCGGACAGGAAGCCGAGCGTCGCCCCGAAGGTCACGTACAGGCAGAAGAACGGCGCCAGCGGACGCAGCCCGGCCAGGGCGTCGACGACCCGCGCGCCGACGGCGGTCTCGGCCGATCCCGTCATCGCGGCCGGCCTCCGGCGCAGGGGCGCGCGGCCGCCAGGACGGGGTAGTTTATAATCACACTAATCTATTGATGCCACTCATGTTTTCTGGATTAGACAATCTGATTCCGCGGATCAAGCTGGCTGCGACCCGAGTTCCGATACGGTTTGCGTGCGGCCGCTCCGAACCGGGCCCGCGACGTCCGTTTGCGCGACGATTGCGACAGGATCGGAACCGGTTCCAGCCGGACGCCGATGCGCGGTCACGGGGGCCGAACCCCTGAAAAAGCCCGCTCGGACGGACCGAACGGGCTGAGGTGGATCCATGTCTCGGGGGGTCTGATGGACCGGGATCCCATCTAGCGCGGCCGCCGGCTCCGGGCAGCCTGCCGCGGGGGCCGCCGGGGTCGCAGGCTTGGCCGCAGTATCGTACCGGTGCGCGGCCGCAGGGGCTGGCCGTCCCCGTCGCGTCGGGGCGCGCGATCGTGGGCGCGGGGGAAGGCGGCGGCCGGTGCGGTCCCGGCCGCCTCTGGGGAGATCGATGTCCGGCCGGCGGCGGAGGGTGCCGGCGGGCTTCGGCCCGCCGCAGGCCGACGCGCCGGTCCCGGGCGGCCATTAACCATTCGTCAACCATGCCCCGGACAGATGTCCATGTGGAGGATTGGGCCATGACGCGACGCCGGGATTTCGACGCGCTGAGCGAGGCGCAGATCGCCGCGGGCCGCACGCAGAAGCGCTGGGTCGAGCCGAAGGCGCAGTTCCGTCCGGCCGCGCCGCAGGGCGTGGCGGAACTCCTCGACACGATCCAGCACGTGGCCGAGGCGGCCACGGGCGAGCGCAGCTTCCTGCACCTGCGTCCCGGAGAGGGGCGGCTCCGCGTCGGTACCGGCCGGAGCTGACGCTGCCGTTCTTCACCGGCGCCGTCGCGGGCGCGACCGCCGGTCGAGGCCGTCCCGCGCCGCACTGCTCGGTTGCGGGCGCGGGTTGATGCGGTCCGCACTGCGCCGGGCCGGGCGCGCGGACGCGATCGACCGGGCGCCCGATCAGGCTTCGGTTCGCGCCCCCTCCTTGGCGTTCGCGGCGACCTCCCGGACATCCCGCTTCACCTGCTGCCACGTCCGCCAGGGTTCCAGGTTCGACAGGGCCATCCGGCGTGCGCCGAGCCAGCCGAGCAGCAGCGCCAGGGCCAGGAAGGGCGCCGCCACGATCAGCGCCGCCGGCGCCTCGGAGCCCAGCACCACGGCCAGGAGCTTCACGACGGCGTCCAGGCCGAGGAAGAAGGTGACGATCAGCAGGATCGGGATCGTCCCGACGATGGCGACCAGCGACACCAGGGCGCGGATGTTGCCGTCGACTTCGGTGCGCGCCAGCGTGAGCAGGGACTCGATGTGGGCCGCCCCCTCGCGCAGGGCCGCGACGAGCAGGGCCAGGGGGCCTTCGGGTCGTTGGTGCATGGGCGGGCTCGTCCTCTCGTTCGTCCGTGACGCGCCCCGGCCAACGGGGCCGTCGGCGGAAGCGTTCCGCCCCGGGGTTCACAGCATCAGCAGCAGGGCGCCGAGGACGAGCAGCATCGCCGCGCCCGCGAGGGCGACGGCCCGGGTGGCGTCGGCCCGGTCGTCGGCGGCCGGCTCCCGCGGCGCGGCCCCGCGCCCCGCCTTGTCCGCGGTCGGGGCCGCGGCGGCGCCCGCGCCGTCGGCGTGACGTGCGGGCGGGACGGGCCCGGGCGCGCGGGCCGGCAGGACCGGTGAGCCCGGCAACGGCCGCTCCGCCGGCGGTCCGAAGGCGTCGGGCTCGACGCTCACCCCCGCGGCCTCGAGTTCCAGCATCACGAGGACGAGGGCATCGACATCCATCTGCTCCACCGGCAGCGCGGCCCGCAGGTCCTCGGCGGAGAGTTCGCCCCGGTCGCGCCCGAGGGCGATCAGCCGGTCGAGCGTCCCGCGATCGATGGTCTGCGCCATGTCCCCTCCCCGCTACCGAGTTCCGTCTGCCGGACGAGAACCCGCCACGTCTGATGCGGTTACCGCGCGCCGGGCCGTGCCGACCGGGCGCGCCGGCCGGTGTCCGGCCGATCCGCTCCCGATGATCCGGGCGCGCCGGCGCCGTTGCGCTGGCGGCGCGGTTGGGCTAGGGAATGGCCACGGCCAGCACCCGTAGCTCAGCTGGATAGAGCGTTGCCCTCCGAAGGCAAAGGTCACACGTTCGAATCGTGTCGGGTGCGCCGTTTTCGTACAGAACTGCGAACACCGGGCGTAGCTGATGAGGCGCCGCCGATGATGGCGGCCTCCAGGCTGGCTTTGTCGCCGATGATGCGGATCGCGTCGGCATCGACCTCTGCCCGATCGACGATCGCCTGTAGCCACGCCTTCCGGAACGGGATCTCGCCGCGCGTCACGGTCGTCCGCATGAGCGGTCCGAACCTCTCGATGAGCTTTTGGGCGATCTCGGCCGCCAGCGCCGCCCGCGCGCGATCCCGCTCCTCCTTGAGCGCCGAGAGCCGCCCCTTCAGGATGTCGTCGAGATCGGTCGCTCCCTTCTCGACCATCCGGTAGAGCCGCTTCAGCTTCTCCTCCGCCCCGGGCTAGCTCCCACGCAGAGCCGCCTCGCGCCCGTCGACCTGCGCCGCCTTCTCGGCCCGCAGCGTCCACAGCGAGGAGAGCGTCGCTCGCAGTCGGTCCGGTTGCAGCAACTCCGCCAGGAGATGATCGGTCACAAGGGTATCCAAAGTGTCCACCGGGATGCTGCGGCCGGTGCAGCCGGTCTGGCCCTGCCGCCCGTGCGTCGAGCAACTGTCGTGGCGATGAACCTTTCCAGGCTTCGACGTGCCGGTACGTAGCGTCATCGGCCCCCGGCAGGTCGTGCAGGTGACCAGGCTCGTCAGGAGGATCGGGCCGGTGACGACCCGGGCCGGTGTGGTGCGGGGCCGTGCGCCATGGAGTCGCCTGCACCGCCTCGAACTCGGCCAGGTCGATGATCGCCGGCACGCTGATCGGGATCTGCTCGGCTTGCGGCTTCACCCGCAGTGTCTTCGAGCAGCCCTTGTTGAAGGACCACTCCCCAACATACACCCGATTGGTCAGCAGGCCGTGGACGGTGGCGACGCCGAACCAGACCCCGGACCGGGTGCGATAGCCGCGCTCTCTCAGGTAGCAGATGATCGCCTTGACCCCGAGCGGCCCGCTCGACCCGTCGCCGTAGCGATACGGGCGGAAGATCAGCCAGATGGTCTCCTCCTCGACCGGATCGACGGCGAGCCGCTTCTTGATCCGCGCTCCGCGCTTCTCGACCTCTTCCATCCTATCGTCGAGGGCAGAGGCAGCCTCCCTGGTGCCTCATTCGTGCATTCGAAGCGGGATTAAATTCGAAGTGAAAACGTTCTGGGCATTGCACGGACGCGAATATTGAACTCGTTTTCGAGATATATGATATCCGGACGAAACACTTGCGGCGCATTCGGAGTCCGATCTATAATCTGACAGATTATGGAGGATTCGATGCATCGATCTTTGTTAATTCCAATGTTGGCTGGCACGATATTGGGAATTTCAAGCCCAGCCATGCCGGATACTCTCCAATCCGACGCACAAAGTGCTGCTACCAAGTGGGACGAGGCTTACAACAGCGGCGATATGAATACCCTCGGCAAGCTATATGCTCCCGATGCTATTGTGGTGACGAAAGGCATGCCTCAGTCAGGTGACGGAATACAGAACTTTTTCTCAGGCCTGAAATCAAAAGGGTGGGACGATCACAAAACGACTGTAAAAAGTGCTCTGCCGAAGGACAACCTCCTCATCGTGTCAGGCCGCTGGGAGATGACTGGCCCCGTAGAAGGCGGCGCGAAAAAGAAGTTCGAGGGTAATTGGGTGAATGTGCTGGAGAAGCGCGAGGGCGGTTGGCGGACCGTCTTGCACACATGGAACTGATTGACGTCGCGTGAGAGATGCGGGACTTCGCCTGATCGCTCTATTGCCGGGCGGCTGCTTTTCAGTGGCGCCAGGGACTGCCGCTATGTCTTACTTGGGTCGCAGGCGGAATGTCCGCTTGCGAGCCGTCGGTCAACTTCCGCATCCCACCCATCTGAGACGCTCAGGCGAGCGTTTCGTGTCGGCAGGTGGCTGGAAGCGGCAGGTCCGCGTCTGAGAAGCTTCGCCTTAAAAGCGGACGACTTCCTGACGCTCACGACGGATGTCGGAGTTTGCCGACGCGGTCCATCCAGGCCAACCACGCGGTCGATGATGTCCTGTGTTCGCTCCCGCTACCGCCCGTCTGCGTAGGAAGTGCCGCGTGGCGGCATCCTCAGAGGCCGAGATACGCCGCCTGGACATTCTTGTTGCCGGCGAGTTCAGCGCTGGTCCCGTGTAGGGTCACCCGGCCGCTCTCCAGCACATAGGCCCGCTGCACGATGGTCAGCGCGCGCGCGACGTTCTGCTCGACCAAGAGAATCGCCGTGCCGAGTTTGTGGATCTCCTGGATCTTGTCGAAGGTGACGTCGGCCATCACGGGCGCCAAGCCGAGCGAGGGCTCGTCCAGCATGAGCAATTTCGGTTTCAGCATCAGGCCTCGACCGACGGCCAACATCTGCTGCTCCCCTCCACTCATCGTCCCGGCAAGCTGACCACGCCGATCGGCCAGTCGCGGGAAGATGCCGTAGACGAGATCGAGCGTGCGACGACGATCGGCCTTGGCGGCCGGCACGTAGGCGCCGACCTCGAGATTCTCGTGCACCGTCATCTCGGGGAAGACGCGCCGGCCTTCAGGCACATGGGCGATCCCGAGTTCCGTAATCTTGTAGGGCGGCAGTCGGGCGAGGTCGTGTCCGGCGAACCTCACCGTGCCGGCGTTCGGTCGCAGCAGGCCGGAGATCGCGCGTAGCGTGCTCGACTTGCCGGCACCGTTGGCACCGAGCAATCCGACGGCCTCACCCGCCCCCACGAACAAGTCGAGGTCGACGATAGCCGGTACGGCGCCGTAGCTCGCCCCGACGCCGGAGAGCTCGATCATGCCCGGACCTCGCGGGCTGCCCGCCCCGCCGTGATTTCCGCATGGGCCGATCCGAGATAGGCGCGCACGACCTCGGGGTCGTCCATCACCGCATCGGGCCTTCCCTCGGCGATCTTCTGCCCGTGGTCGAGCACCACGATGCGGCGCGCGACCGCCAGGATCGCCCGCATCACGTGCTCCACGACGATGATGGTCAGCCCCCGTTCGGCAAGCTTGCGCACGAGCGCCACGGCGACGTTGATCTCGGAGGGATTGAGGCCGGCCATCACCTCGTCCAGCAGCAGGATGCGCGGTTCGGTGGCGAGCGCGCGCGCCATCTCCAGGCGGCGTTGGTCGATCGTGGTCAGGTCGCGCGCCGGCGTGTTCTCGCGCGCGGACAGACCGACGTAATCGATCACCGCGCGCGCCCGCTCCTGCGCGGCGGCGACGCGGCGATCGCGCAGGAGCGCGCCGGTGGTCACGTTCTGGAGCACCGTCATCGCTCCGAACGGCTTGGCGACCTGGAAGGTGCGGGCGAGGCCGCTCGCACAGATCTGGTGCGGCCGCCGGCCCACGAGCTCGCGCCCGAACGCGACGACCGATCCGCGGTCCGGCTGGAACACTCCGCTGATCAGATTGAAGGTCGTGGTCTTCCCCGCTCCGTTGGGGCCGATGAGGGCGAGCGTCTCACCTTCAGCCACGGAGAAGCTCACGTCCTGCACGGCCTTGAGGCCGCCGAAGCTGCGGCTCAGGTTGCGCACCACCAGAGCGTCGGCCATGTCCGCCTCAGGTTCGCGATGGGTGTGCTGTCGGCGGGGCCTCGGCCTCGACAGCCCGGGCGGCACGACGCCCGCGAAGCTCCGCGACGTAGCCGAGGATGCCAGTCGGCCGCCACAGGATCACCGCCATCAGGATGAGGCTGTAGACCGTCAGCTGGATGCCCGAGATGGAGGCGCCCAGCCAGCTCTGGAGCAACGCGGACGTGGCCTCCAGAAGCACCGTCCCGATCACCGGCCCCCACAGCGTGCCGATCCCGCCGACGATCGAGACCAGGGCCGCCTCGATCGAGATGTTGAAGCTGAAGGCGGTCTGCGGGTCGATGAAGTAGATGTACTGCGTGTAGAAGGTGCCGGCGAGCGCCGTGAGGAACGCGCTGATCAGGTAGATGTAGCGCTTCACCCGCGGCGCGTTCACGCCGATCGCCTCGGCTGCGTCCTCATCCTCGCCGATCGCCCGCAGGTAGTAGCCCATCCACGAGCGCTCGATAGCCCACGTGACGGCAAGGCCGACCGCGAGCAGGCCGAGGGCGACGTAGTAATAGCCCTGCTTCTCCTCGAACTGCATCATCAGCGGCGCGTGGCCGAGATTGGGGATCGTGGTCCCCTCCGCGCCCCAGGCAAAGTCGCGGAACTTGAGGAAGACCAGCATGAGGACCTGCGCGGTCGCGATCGTCGCGATGGTGAAGTAGGGACCGCGGAGGCGAAAGCAGAGCCAGCCGATCGGCAGGCTCGCCGCCATGGCGACGATTCCCCCGGCGATCATGCCGAGCCAGGGCGAGACGTCGAAGTCGATCTGCAGCAGTGTCGAGGTGTAGGCGCCCAGGCCGAAATAGGCCGCGTGGCCGAGGGAGAGCTGCTTGGCATAGCCGCCCATGAGGTTCCAGGCGACGCCGATGAACGAGAACAGAAGGATGCGGATCGCCACGTCGATGGCGAACGAGCTCGTGACGACGAGCGGCACGGCGCAGGCGGCCAGGGCGAGCAGACCGACCGCGATCCAGGCGGATATCGTACCAACGGCCGGGCGGGCGGGCGACGCGACCATCAGCGCGTGATCCGGGCGCCGAGCCCGCTGGGCCGGAAGGCGAGCGTGAGCAGCAGCAGCACGAAGACGACGATCAGGCCCGAATCGGCGCCGACGAACTGGACGCCGAGGGATTCCGCCACGCCCATGAGCAGGCTCGCCACCAAGGCACCGACGACGTTGCCGAGCGTGCCCAGCACCACCGCCACGAAGGCCATCAACACGAACACCTGTCCCACCATCGGGTAGGCCGGGTAGAACGGCATCAGGAGCGAGCCTGCGGCACCCGCGAGCGCCAGCGCGATGCCGAGCGCCACCGCGAACACCCGGTTGGGATTGATGCCCATCAGCATCGCCACCTCGCGGTTCTGGGAGGCGGCGCGCATCGCCTTGCCGAGATCCGTCATTCGCAGGAACAGCCACAGCGCGGCGGTGAGCACCATCGCCACGCAGAACGCGATGAGCTTGGCGACCGGTACGGTGAGCGGGCCCAGGGCCAGCACCGCGTCCGAGTACGCGGTGTGCACCGTGCGGTAATTGGCCGTGAACAGCATCAGGGACACGTTCAGCACGAGGAGCGACAGCGCGAAGGTCAGGAAGATCTGCGGCATGTCGTTCTCGCCGAGGACTCGCCGGATCAGCAGGTGCTGGATCAGGACGCCGACGACGAACAGGGTCGGCATCGAGATCACCAGCGACACGAGCGGATCGAGCCCGAGCTGGGTCGCCGCGAAGAAGCTGATATACATGCCGATCATCACGAACTCGCCCTGGGCGAAGTTCACGATCTTCACAACGCCGAAGATGAGCGTGACGCCGATCGAGACGAGGGCGTAGATGCCGCCGATCAGCAGGCCGTTGATGACGGCTTGCGCGAGGGTCTCGATCATGCGCGTCAGGACTTGATCAGAGGTGCACGCGCGTCCGCCTGCGGGAAGACGCTCGCGAGATCGCCGTTCTGCCACTGGACGCCGACGGGATGGGCGAACACGTTCTTGCCGTCGGGGCCGAACTTCACCTTGCCCCCCGGTCCCATCGCGGCGTAGCCGGACGAGACGTCCAGGGCGGACAGGGCCTCGCGCACCGCCTTCGGGTCGGTCGTGCCGGCCCTCTCCAGGGCGTCCGCGATCATGAAGGTCGAGGCGACGAGCCCGCCCGCATACTCGAAGATGAACGCGCCGGTGCGCTTCTTGAACTCGGCATTGACCCGCTGCGCGTTGTCGTCGACGTCGTGGTTCCAGTGCGCCACGCCCTGCAGGCCGTCGGCAAGCTTCCCGACGTTGGTGTAGAAGTCCGGGATGACGAAGCCGCCTGATCCGCCGTTGACGGGAATGTTCAGCCCGACCTGCTTGAGCGTGCGCACGATCAGGATCAGGTCGTTCAGATAGGAGACCGTGATCAACGCATTCGCGCCCGATGCCTTGATCTTGTTGATCAGCGGACCGGCGTCGGCGAACCCCGCGGAATAGGGTTCGAACATCACGATCTCGGCTCCCTCAGAGGGGGCGAGTTCGCGCAGGCCGTTCGACGTCGAGGTGCCGAACGCGGTGTTCTCGAAGATCACCGCCACCTTCGGACGGTCGCTCACGAGCTTGCACATCTGCAACTGCGTCTGCGCGAACTGCGAGGCGCGGGCGAACGGCGTGAACGTGAAGCGCCGGCCCTTGTTCAGCTGGTCCGAGCTCGACCCCGTGACGAGCGGGACCCGGGCGCGCTCGCACACCTCCGCGGCGATCAGGGTCAGCGCGCTGGCGTAGCAGCCCGTGATCGCGGACAGCTTGTTGCCGGTGATGAGGCGGTCGGTCTCGGTCCGGGTGACGGTGGTGTCGCTCTGCAGGTCGGAGACGAGGATGTTGAGCTTGGCGCCTCCGAGCGCCTTGATGCCGCCGGCCTCGTTGACCATGTCGGCCGCGAGCTTGGCGGCGGCGACGCAGCCTTGCCCGATCTGCGCCAAGTTCCCGGTGACCGGGTACAGGGCGCCGATATTGACGGTCTCCGCGGCGGCGCGGGCGATGATCGGCGGCATCGCGAGGCTGGCCGCAGCGAGCCCTCCCCCGAGCCTGAGCACGTCACGACGACGCTGTGAGGCACACCCCACCCGTGCTGGGCCGTCGGCCATCGGCATCCTCCCACGGCGCCCGGTCGCGGCTCGACCATCGGTCGCCTTATTGTTCGGGCGCATCCGCGACCGATTGCATTCATTATGACGATCGCAGACGGCCGTGCAATCTGAATTTGATCCTTGGCTCGGAAACAAATTCAGATGGATCGTGATCGATAGGCATTTTTTGTGTCGTTATCTGTGAGGACGCGCGACAAATCTCCGGTATTCGCTTCCTAACGGCTGCTTCGATCAGCCCGATCGGCCAGTTCACGGGCAGGGCTGACAGAGGTGCCGGCCCAGTCCAGGCTCGGAAGCTTCATTGCGGTCGCGCCTTCTGATCGCCGAACCCGCAGCGCCAGATCAGCCGGCGCCGACGGGCCTATCGGCCTTGATGAGACGGACCTCCGCGCTGACGGCGGCCTTCAAGAGATTGGCGTCGCTGCCCGGCACGACGAAGCCGAATCCCTCCGCGGCCCTGCGTGCCGCGACGGCCCCCGAGGGGCAGAAGATCCCGACCTGCTTCCCGTGCGCCTTGGCGGCGGCCGCGCATCGGGCGATGGCCGCGGTGACCCGGGAATCGGACGGATCGGCGGACGCGCCCGCATTCAGCGCGAGGCCGAGATCATTCGGCCCGATGAAAATGCCATCCAGCCCCTCCGTCGCGCAGATCGCCTCGACTTCTGCCAGACCCGCGGCGGTCTCGATCATCGCGAGGCGCACGAGGGTGGCGTCGGCGTGGGCGACATAGTCCGGGCCGCCGTAGAGCAGCCCGCGCGTCGGTCCGAAGCTACGCAGGCCCCTGGGCGGGTAGGACGTCGCCCGGACAAACAGCTGCGCCTGCTCGGCGCTGTCCACCATCGGGCAGATGACGCCGTAGGCCCCAGCGTCGAGCACCTTCATCAGGAGGGGCAAATCGAGCGCGGGCACGCGGACGAACGGGGTGGCCGGCGTCGACGAGATCGCCTGCAGCATCCCGATCATCGCCTGCACACCGGTCATACCGTGCTGAAGGTCGACCACGACGCAGTCGACGCCGGTCCAGCCGACGATCTCGGCCGAGTAGGAATTGCCGATCGACAGCCATGCCGAGACCGCGGGTTCTCCGGCCTCCCAGCATTGTCTCACCCTATTGGCGCGCATGTTGACGCTCCTTCAGCACTTCAGAACTAACCACGAGCTTCGGGTCGAGCGTTGCGCCGAGCCCGGGCAACGCGTTTCGCGCCACCATCACGCCCATCGCGACCAGGGGCTCGTCAATCAGCGCCACTCGCGCTCGACAGGTCCAGGGACTCGTACTCGAGCGTGTCAGGCTCTCCGAACGGGACATGTGGCCGCCGGGCAGGTGGCGATACGAGGCAGCCGGGAACGCGCGGAACCTGCGCGCAGGTCCGATCGTGGAACTGTGCCCCTACGGCCGCGCCTTCAGGGATAGCGGACCGGAGGCGGATCTTCGGGCAGCGGGATGAACTCGGCATCGTTCGGCACAGTATCGAACCGGCCCTGGCGCCAATCCTCCTTGGCCTGTGCGATCCGCTCGGGCCGCGAGGAGACGAAATTCCACCAGAGGTGGCGCGGCCCGTCCATCGGCTCGCCGCCGAGCACCATGAACCGGGCGGCCTCCGACGCGCGGATGCTGATGCGGTCGCCGGGGCGGAACACCAGCAATTGCCCAGGCCCGAAGCCGTCGCCGGCGATCTCGATGGCGCCAGAGACCGTGTAGATTGCCCGCTCGTCGTAGGTCGGATCGAGGGGGAGCACAGCGCCCGCCTCCAGCGCCACGTCGGCGTAGACCATCGGGCTTGAGGTCCGCACCGGCGAGCGCGCCCCGAAGGCCTCGCCCGCGATCAGCCGGACAGTCTTGCCCTCGCCGGTCAGGACCGGCAGCGACTGGGCGTCATAGTGCTCGAAGGCCGGCGCCGTCTCCTCGTCCTCGGAGCTCAGGGCAACCCAGCTCTGGATCCCGAATAGTCTCGAGCCGGTCTGCCGGAGGGTCGGCGCGGTGCGCTCGGAGTGGGTGATGCCGCGTCCGGCGGTCATCCAGTTGAGCTCGCCCGGCCGGATCGGCAGTTCGGTGCCGAGGCTGTCGCGGTGCATGATCTCGCCGTCGAACAGGTAGGTGACGGTCGAGAGACCGATATGCGGGTGGGGCCGCACGTCCATCCCGGTGCCAAGGAGGAACTCGGAGGGGCCCATCTGGTCGAAGAAGATGAACGGCCCGACCATGCGACACTCGGTCGAGGGCAGAGCGCGGCGCACCGCGAAGGAGCCGAGGTCCCGCGAGCGCGGGACGATCAGGGTCTGGATCGCGTCGCAGCTGAAATGGTCGCCCGGGACCGGATCATCCGCACTGTGCCAGCTCATCGCTCTTCCTCTTGTTCGACCGAGCCCAGCCGGGTTGAGACGGGGATGCCCGGCTGGCGCGTCACTGAGGGCAACCTGCCCGCTTACCAACCGCTTGAAAACGGAAACTACCGAAACGCAATGTTTCTACTTCCGAACCCAAACAAGCGAATCGAGGGGACCCGTAACCAAACCTCGACACTCTGGTATGTCGGATGCGTCTGGGAATCTGGTCAACGGGCATGATATCACAATTATATTAATATAGCTTATGACTTTATCGAAGAATTCATATGGATAGAGTTTAATTTATTGAAAATTGCGGTTCAATCTTGAAGGATGCGAGAGTGAATCTGTGCAGCGTTCGGATTTTTCGATCCGCTCAGCGGTTTTTGCTCATAATAAAACATTTTATCAAATAATGCTGCCGTCGCTTCGCAATATTTGCAGATCATCATATGCGTTCAGCGCGGAATTGACCGTTATCACTTCGCATCGATTGCCGATGCGGTCAACAATGCGCGGTAGCGGAGCTGAGATTGAACGCAAGGGATGAGGTAATTTCATGCGATGCTTGTTCGTTTCTTCTTCGCGAAGGTAGAGTCAGTCGATGTCCGCAGGATGTCGTCACGGGAGGGCGCTGCGTCGTGCGATGCGATGCGTGAGCCGCTTGGAATCGAACCAGCCATGAAACGCTCCGAGCAGTTGTCGAGGGGCGCCCGTCCACAGGACCGGATCTGGCTGGAAGCAGTTGGTCCGCTTCGGAGTAGGTCGGCCGGAAAAGCGGACGGTCCCCTATCGACCCACTTCGGTCACTCAGCTGAGCGGGATGACAGCCTGTAAGTGGACGCGACCGGCACGTCCCACCCGTTCGCCCGCCGGTACTCACGCGGGCTCGTGCCGTAGCGATCCTTGAAGCGGCGCGCGAAATGCGCTTGGCTCGTAAAGCCGCAGCCATAGGCCAGCATGCCGATCGTCAGGTGGGTGCAGGCCGGGTCGCTCAGGCGCCTGGCTGCCGCCTCCAGCCGGCGTTCCCAGATGTAATCGGAGATGTGCCGACCGCGCTCGTGGAACAGCTCCTGCAGTCGGCGAAGCGACACGCCCATCGCGGCGGCGAGCTGAGGTGGGTCCAAGTTCGGGTCTTCTAGATTGGCCTCGACATAAGCCTTGGCGCGCTGGACTGTGACGTTGCCGTGGATGGAACCCGGCATCTCCTGCGCCATCCGTTCGGCGAGGCTCGCTATGATCAGGTCTGTTCCGATCAACGCCATGCGCGCGGCCGCGTCGGGAGTGAGCTGATCGCCCACGCGCCCCAGCTCTTGGAAGAAGGTGTTTGCCAGGGCCGTGGAGGCGAGGTCCGCTCCGACCGTGAGTGCACAGAACAGCCGGGACGGGCCCAGCATGGCCTCGAAGCGCTCGCGCGGCAGATCGACGACGAGGGAGATACCCGTGTTTGCCTCGCAGACGGCCGGGCGTGCGTCGATGAGGACGAAGTCGCCCGTCCGGATCACAGCCTCCCGATCGCCTTGCTGGAGGGTGTCATGGCCGGAGAGCTTCATGGACGCGTAGAGGCGGTCGGGCTGCCCATGGCGCCGGATCGCGTCGGGGGTCGCCTCAGTCCGCATGGCTGTGTGGGCCATTCTGGAGATCGGCACGGGCCCGATGCTGGTGACGTCCAGCCTGCCTTGGAACGGAACCTCGTGGAGGGGTTGCTGGTCGATCGGGATCAAGCGCTCGCAGATCGTCTCCCGCCATCGCCGGAACGCGTTCTTGGGGTGAATTCCGTCTGTCGAGAAGAACGGTTGCATGCGTAGCCTCGGCACGCAGCTCGCCATCCCAAAGCGCAGACTGCGGATCTGAGGGCCTATTGTATATAATCTATCATTCCAATGTCACGGTGCCGGGTTCTTCGCGGAGGTAATGTCCGCTTCCCAAGCACTGCCGCCCGGACGCGGACCGGCGGAAATCCACCCATTTGAGACGCACATGTGGGCGCTGACCGGTGACTGGGATTGGCCGTTGGCGGCGCCGCTATGGACCATGTTCCGTTCCGTCCGGGGCGCCACGCAGCGGGAACCATGCCCTGCGGCGCATCGATCCTGCGCAGGCCGTCGGGCCCACCCGGATGGTTACGGCCCTGGAAGGGGTCGTGGCTGATCGCTCTGCCTCCAGCTGGTCGATGGTAGCCGTCCGCTCGGCGCAACGAACGGCGGTCTCATCGAGGCGGGACTGGGCACGGCGGAGATCCTCGACGACGGTCTTGCTCATCCCGGTTACGGTATGACCCGTGCGGACGGCCCGCCGGTTCGGGAGGGGGCAGGCGCGGGTTGGGCACACGCCTGATCACGAGCGGGGTCAGCCGTGAGCTCGGCGGAACGGTCAGCCTGGAACTCGCCCCCGGTGGCCTGCGCTGCAGCCTCGACGCGCCCCTCGACGGCCCAGACCCGTTCACCGCGTTCGTTGCCGCCACCCACGTGCGGCCGGTCGGCAGGGCCTGAAGGCTTAATCAGGCCTGAACCGACCGGTTCAGCCTGCAGCAGCGGCACGTCGGCATGCTCCGGTCCTCGTCAACGGCGCCGTCGGGCGCAGGAGCTTTGCCATGCCCATCATGCCCTGGATCCATGATGCCCTCTATGTCGGCGGTTTCGCCGGGCTCGTCCTCGTGGCGCGGCAGGCGCTCGCAGGGCGCGAACTCAAGCTATCCGGCCTGCCGGGCCTCGAACGCCTCCGCCGACCATTCGGACCCGGCGCCGTGTCCCGCGAACGGCCGTGGTTCCCATCGGCCCGGACCAGCGGCAACACCGCTTTCGACGCGTGGCGCGACGGCGAGATCAGCCGCATCGAGGCTGAGCGCCGCGCCCTCGAGACCCGTCTCCGGGAATTCCTGGGCTTCGTCGACAAGCTGAAGCGCGCCAGGGATCGCGAGACCTTCGAACGCTTCGTGGCCGAACATCCCCATGGAGCAGGGTCGGCCGTCGACATCGTCCCGACCGACGGTCGGGCCGATCACCGACCCGGTTAGCACCGGATACCGGGCTCAAGCCGGGAAGGCGCGCAGGAGGTCGTCGGCCTCGTACGGCTTCTTCACCAGCGGCACGTCGGCGAGGTCTTCCGGGATGCGGAAGCCGTCGCCGTAGCCGGTGGCGAAAGCATAGGGGATGCCGAGCTCGAACAGCTTGCGCGCGACCGCGATGCTGGTCTCGGAACCGAGGTTGACGTCGAGCAAGGCACGGGCCGGCGGCGCCGCGTCGATCAGGCGGAGCGCCTCTCGCGTCGACGAGGCCATGTCGACCGTCGTGGCGCCGAGCGACGTGAGCAGCTCCTCGGCTTCCAGGGCGATGATCATGTTGTCCTCGACGACGAGCACCGACCCCGTGAGCCTGCGCGAAGGCTCGGCGCTGGCCGCCGGGACTGCCTTCGGCGCGGCGGGCGGTGCGTCCCGGACGAACGCCGGGGGGATGGTGAAGCGCGCTTCGACGCCGGCCAACTCGTAGCGCACCTCCGCCTCGCCCTTGAGCTCGTAGGGTATCGACCGCTCGATGATGGTCGTGCCGAAACCCCTCCGGGTGGGCGCCCGCACCGCCGGTCCGCCGGTCTCGCGCCAGCGGATCACGAGATGGTCGAGGGCGTCGCGCTCCCAGCGGACGTCGACCCGGCCCAGGCTGTCGCAGAGTGCGCCGTACTTGGCCGAGTTCGTCATCATCTCGTGCACGACCAGGGCGACGGTCGAGAACGCTTGCGGCTCCAGCAGGACGTCGGCGCCGTCGAGGACAACCCGGCCGGCCTTAGTGCCGAGGTAGGCCCCGGCCTCCAGCGTGACGAGGTCCCGCAGCGACCCGGGCCCCCATTTGGTCAAGGTGATCTGGTCGTGGGCCCGGGCCAACGCCTGGATGCGGTCGCCGACCGTCGTCGCGAAGGCGCTGTCCGCACCGTCCGCAGGCCGGCTCTGCGTCACCACCCCGCGGATCAGGTTCAGGATATTGCGGACCCGGTGGTTGAGCTCGGCGATGAGGAGTTCCTGGCGCTCCTGGGCGACCTTGCGCTCCTTCTCGGCGGAATCGGTGAGGCGCAGGATCACCTCCAGCAAGGTGATGCGCAGGGCCTCGGCGGTCCGCATCTCGACGTCCGACCACGGCAGGGAGCGACCGTGCACGGTCTCGCGCCACGCCTCGAAACTCTTCCGCGGCGACAGGCGGATGCCGTTCCGCCCAAGGGTCGCGGGCTTCACCGGGTTGCCGGCCCAGGTCACGGACCGCGAAACTTCGCGCCGGAAGTAGACCAGGAAGTCACGGGGCGTGCGCGACACCGGGATGGCGAGCATGCCCGCCGCCCGCTCGGTGAAGTCCCGGCCGGGCTCGTGGACTCGCCCGATCTCGTCGGTCGCGTAGGCCTTGCTCGCGGCCGTGCGGTTGAGGAAACGCACCAAGCCGGCGAATTCCTCCGCGGTCGGGGTCGAGCCCTGCAGGGTGATCTCGCCGTTCACCCACAGTCCGATGCCGTCGCAGGGCAGGATGCCCGAGAGGTCGTCCAGAAAGTCGGATAGGCTTTCCAGGTTGGTGCCGCCGGAGGCCAGGGCGCCGAGCAGCCGGTTGTGCAGCTCGCGGGAGCGGACCTCGCGCTCCGCGCCGGCCTCGCGCTCCCGGGCCTCCAGCAGCCAGGAGAACATCTGCCCGAAGAGCTCGGCGCCGGTCCGGCGTTCGAGGGAGATATGGCGCGGCTCGGTGTGGTGGCAGGCGAACAGGCCCCACAGGCGGCCGTTGCGCAGGATGGACACGGACAGCGAGGCTGCCACTCCCATGTTGCGCAGGTATTCGAGGTGGATCGGCGAGACCGTCCGGAGGGTCGAAAGCGACAGGTCGAGGGGCCGGCCATCCGGATCCCGCGACGGCACCACGGCGGCTCCTGGGTCGTCGACGTCGGCGATGATGCGCAGCCAGTTGCGCTCGTAAAGCGCGCGGGCCTGCCTGGGAATGTCGGAGGCCGGGTAGTGCAGCCCGAGGTACGGGTCGAGGCCGGACCGAACCGCTTCGGCGACAACCTCGCCAGAATGGTCCTCGGCGAACCGGTAGACCATCACCCGGTCGAACCCGGTCAGCGCCCGCATCTGGCGCGCGGCCTCGCGGCATAGCGGGTCGAAACCCACGGTCTGCTGGAGGCGGGTGACCATGCTGCGCACGAGGTTGCCGGCGCTGAGGTGCTCGGTGGCGCTCGGCTCGGCTTCGATGACGATGGTGTCGCCGGATCGGTGGAGGGCCACGTCGAACGGTTCGCCGCCCGGCACCAGTCGGAGGCCGAAAACACGGTCGACCGCGTCCGGGCCGCGCAGGGTCTGAAGATGCCCGCGCAGGGTGTGAATGGCTTCGCGGTCGAGGACGGCGTCGAGCGGTAGGCCGAGAAGCGCATCGGCGCCCTGGCCCAGCCAGGCCGCCACGTTGTCCGAGGCGCGGGTGACGATCCAGTCCGGGGAGACGCCGAGGAGGAAGCCGAAGCCTTGAACCGCGCCCAGGATGTGGATGGGCTCGCGGTCACACGACGTGAGGTCGATCTCGGGCGTCGGTTGTGACGCGCTCAACTGGTCCATGGGCCCGCGATGCTGCTCGCAGTCAAGGGTCCGGCTGCGGTTCGGATGTTGTCGTCGCAGGTTAACTCGTCACGGCGCGCAGGCGTTGCAGGACCGGCTTGAGCCTGGGCCCACGATGCTTTCCTTCGACGTGCCACCGTATCCCCTGGATGCCCGGGGCGCGGAAATGCCCCGGGCGGCCGGATCAAACCTTGCCGGTGACCTTGTCGGCGACGTGCTTGGCGCCGTCCTTGACGTCGCCGGTGGTCTTCTGGGCGTCGCCCTTGAGTTCCTGGGTCTTGCCCTCGGCCTTGAGCTTGTCGTTGCCGGTCGCGTTGCCGATGCCCTGCTTCACGTTGCCGACGGCCTCGTTGGCGAGGCCCTTGATCTTGTCGGTGGTGCTGCTCATGGCGGTTCTCCTTCGCGACCAGGGCGGCCGCGGGGATCAGGAACGGCCCTATCCCGGGCCTCGTTCCGTATGTCCGGTCACGCTCTCGGGAGAGCCGTCCGTGATGATGCCTGCCTCTGGCCCGCACGCCGGGCTGGTCTCGGCTTGCTGCGCCGCCGCGCGCCCGGCCAGCAACTCGCGCCTGGCCAGGAGCCAGGATCTCAACCCGAAGCCCTCGGGACGATGATGCCTCTCCCAGATGTCGTAGGCCCGCTCGCGGATCTCCGCATCGGAGGCCGCGGGGGCGTCCGCACGATGGGAAGACGAGGTTTCCCGGTTCGTCATTCTTGTTCGCCGCGGTGTGGACGGGGTGCAGGTATGACCGGAGCCCGATCCCGCCCGTTCACCCCCGGACAGCCACGCTCTGACCCCGCCGCGAACAAGCTCGGCTTCCCTGACTTGGCCCTGGCCCGGACGCGCCGAGAGGTCGAGGCAGCGTGCTTGACGGGGGATCCTCGACCGTGACGGCACCGCCCATGGCCGCTCGCCGACCGGTCGCGTCCAAGGGTGCGCAGCCTACCGGCGGCGGAGTTCAAGCCTCGGCGATGAGGTCCTTGATGCGCGTGGCCAGCGTCTCCAGCACGAACGGTTTCGTCAGGACCTGCATGCCGGGGCGCAGATAGCCGTTCCCGAGCACCGCGTTCTCGGCATAGCCGGTGATGAACAATACCTTGAGGTCGGGGCGCCGCTCGCGGCCGGCATCGGCCATCTGGCGCCCGTTCATGCCCCCCGGCAGGCCGACGTCGGTGACCAGCAGGTCGATGCGCACGTCCGACTGCAGCACTTTCAGGCCGGCGACGCTGTCGGCGGCCTCGATGGCCGTGTAGCCGAGGTCTTCCAGCACCTCGGTGACCAGCATCCGCACCGAGGGCTCGTCGTCGACGATCAGGACCGTCTCGCCCTGGCCCGCCTGCTCGACCTCGGCGAGCTTTCGCGCGACTTCGTCCTCGTCGGCGTCGCCGTAGTGGCGCGGCAGGTAGAGGCAGACCATCGTGCCCTCGCCGACCTCGGAATAGATCCGCACCTGACCGCCGGATTGCCTGGCGAAGCCGTAGACCATGGACAGCCCGAGGCCGGTGCCCTCTCCGGTCGGCTTCGTCGTGAAGAAGGGCTCGAACACCTTCTCGATCAGGTCCGGGGCCATGCCGGTGCCGGTGTCGGACACGCAGACGCTGAGGTACTGGCCGGGGGCGAGATCATGCCGGCGGGCGCCGGCCTCATCGATCCACCTGTTGGCGGTCTCGATGGTGATGCGGCCGCCGTCCGGCATTGCGTCGCGGGCGTTGATGCACAGGTTGAGCAGCGCGTTCTCAAGCTGTCCCGGGTCGATCAGCGCCGGCCACAGGCCCGCGAGGCCGACGACCTCCAGCTGGACGGCGGGACCGACGGTGCGCCGGACCAACTCCTCCATGTCGTGCACGAGCCTGTTCACGTTGGTGGGCTTGGGGTCGAGGGTCTGGCGGCGGGAGAAGGCGAGCAGGCGGTGGGTCAGTGCGGCGGCACGCTTGGCCGCGCCCTGAGCGACCGTCATGTAGCGGTCGAGGTCGCCCATCCGCCCTTGGCTCATCCGGGTCTGCATCAGCTCCAGCGAGCCCGAGATGCCAGCGAGCAGGTTGTTGAAATCATGCGCGAGGCCGCCGGTGAGTTGCCCCACCGCCTCCATCTTCTGCGACTGCCGCAGGGCCTCCTCGGTCTTCGCGAGGGCCTCGGCCTGCTGCTTCGTCTCGGTCACGTCGCGCACGGACGAGTAGATCAGCCCGTCGCGCGGCACGGCGTTCCAGGACAGCCAGACGTAGCTGCCGTCCTTGCGGCGGTAGCGGTTCTCAAACGTGAGCTGGGCCTCCCCGCGCGACAGCCCACCCGCCGCCGCCATGGTCGACGTGACGTCGTCGGGGTGGACGAAATCGAGGAACGGCCGCGCCTTCATCTCGGCGTCGGTCCACCCGAGGGTTTGCGACCAGGCCGGGTTAAGACCGACGAAGTAGCCGTCGAGGTTGGCCACGCAGAGCAGGTCGGACGAGGCCTGCCAGATCTGGTCGCGCTCGGCGGTGCGGGCGGCGACTTGGCGGGCGAGGTCGGCCTCCGTCTGCACCCGGACGGTCACGTCCTGCACGAAGACGTGGAAGCCGTCGACCGCGCCGCCGTCGTCCCAGCGGGGCAGGTAGCGGATCTCGGCGACGCGGTGGCGCCCGTCGCGGTGCGGCCAGTCCGTCTCGAAGGTGACGGGCTCGCCTCCGAGCGCCCGGTCGATGAAGGGCCGCCGCACGGCATAGGCGGCCGGACCCAGGAGCTCGCGGACATCGCGTCCGACGACCTCGTCGGGTGGGGCGGAGAACCAGTCCCGGTAGGCATCGTTGGCGAAGCGGTAGACGTGGCCGGCGTCGATGAACGCGATCAGCACCGGCAGCGCGTCGGTGATGAGCCGGAGCTCGCGCGCGTTGGCCTCCGCCAGCAACTCGGCGTTCCTGCGTGCGGTGATGTCGCTGAAGAAGACCGCGACGCGGTGGTCGCGCGGGTCCCCGACCCGGTGCGCACGCACGTCGAACCAGCGCGCGAACACGGCGGCGTAGTTCTCGAAGTGGGCGGGTTCCCCCGTCAGGGCGACGTGGCCGTAGCTGTCGAACCAGTGTCGTTCGAGGTCGGGCGCGAACGTGCTGACCCACCGGCCGGCGACATCGGCGCCGGTCTGCTTGGCGAAGGCCGGATTGGCCTCCTCGATCAGGTAGTCGACGGCCCGCCCGTCCGCGTCGAACCGCATCCTGATGATGCAGAACCCGACCTCGACGGTCTCGAACAGCGTCCGGTAGCGGGTCTCGCTCTCCTGCAGCGCTTCCTCAACCAGCCGGCGGTCGTGGATGTCCTCGACGACCCCATACCAGGCGACGATGCCGCCATCCGCGTCGCGGCGGGGACGCGCCCTGGCCCGCATCCAGCGGTACGCGCCGGTCGCAGCGATGTTGATGCGGTAGTCCACGTCCACGGGATCGCCCGAGGCCAGGCACCGGGAGAATAGCGCGACTGTGTGCGGGACGTCGTCCGGATGCAGCGCCTTCATCCAACCCGCGCCATCGGGTTCGCCCGGTGCTTGGCCCGTCAGTTCCAGCCAGCGGTTGGAATACGAGGTGATGTTGCCGGCCGGGTCGCAGGTCCACGGCACCTGGGGGTTGAGTTCGACCGTATGCCGGAGATGGTCCTCGCTCTCGCGGAGCTGCGCCTCGTTCTCCCTCAGCGCTCTTCCGGCCTCGTGCTCGGCCGTGCGGTCGCGGACGATCCTGGTGAACCCGAAGTGCTCCCCGACCTCGTCGAACAGCGGCATCAGCTTGCCCGAAGCCCAGAACCGGTCGCCGTCCTTGCGGACGTGCCAGCGCTCGTCCGAGGCGCCCTCCGCGTCCCGTGCGAGCCGCATCTCGGCCTGCGGCCGTCCTTTCGCGCGGTCTTCCGGCGTAAAGAGCCGGTCGGCGGGTTGCCCGCGCATCTCCTCTGCCGTCCAGCCGAAGATCCGCTCGGCGCCGGAGTTCCAGTCGGTGACCAGGCCGTCGCAATCGGTGACGACGATGGCGAAGTCCACGGCGCTGTCGAAGACGGCCCGCTGGCGCCGTTCGTTCGCGGCGAGCCGCCGACGGGCGTCCCGGTATCCGGTGACGTCGACTTGGCTGCCGAAATGGAAGAGGACCCGCCCGTCCCGGTCCATGATCGGGCTGATGAACAGCTCGTTGAGGAAGGGCGTGCCGTCCCGCCTGTAGTTCAGGATGTCGACGGCGATGTCGCGCTTGGCCGCAATGGCGTCGCGGATGGCCTGGACGGAGGCCGGGTCGGTGTCCGGTCCCTGCAGGAAGCGGCAATTGCGGCCGACAAGTTGGTCAGCGCCGTAGCCCGACAATTCCTGAAAGGCCCGGTTGGCGAAGACGATGGGGTCGTCAGACAGGTTCGGGTCGGTCAGGATCATCGGCAGGCGGGTCTTCTCGACCGCGGCGAACAGCCCGTCCCAACCCGTGGGCGTCGAGCGCGCCTTTCGGCCGAACGCCTCGCCTTCCGCCTCCGGTAGCCGCGATCGCAGGCGTAAGACTTCCGCCTCAAGTTCCTCCCGCGACAACGCCTTGACGTCGAACTCGACCAAAACCCACTTCTCTCGCTTGAACGAGGACTCGCCTCGACCTCGTCTATCCCGGGGGCAAGCCACCGGGGGTCGGCCGGTTCCGCCCGTGCGCACTCACGTTCGCGCACTTCCAGGGCCGCGGTGACAGCGCATCGTGCCGCTATGCGATGGACTGGAACTCGGAAAGGCGATCCACCGGCACCGCGCAGAGCAGCTGGGCGATTCTCATTGATAATGATCGTTGGGTTCACGGCAAGGCCTGCGTCGTCACAGTCGGGAAGACGAGGTTGCTGAAGGTGTACAGTTCGGTCCTGAGCAAACGCTCAAGGCTACGGTACAAAAGGCCCAGACGATGTTTTCGGGGACCTGCTTCATCCGTAGGGAACGGCCGCTCTCTGCAGATTGAGGGCCGAAGTAGATTGACCGCTTCCGGCCCCCATCAGTCGCTGCGAAGAAGCTGAGTGGACGTCTCAGGTGAGTGGTTTGCGGTCGGTCCGCTTCTGGGATGGTGAAGCGAAAAAGCAGACGTCGCAACCGCTCTCGTTCAACTCAAATGAGCCTTGCTCGACTGCAGTGAAATGACGGCGCGAAAGCGATCATTAATCAAGCTGCTTCGCTTCTCCACCGTATGCGCATCTCAATGCAGACATCGCGCTCCCGTAGCACTTATGGATCATCTTTCGTGTCACGAATTATGCGATCTTGTCACTTCGTGCTTTAATCCGCCGTTGGGAAACCATGATCGCCGATCACGTTCATTCGGTCTGACCGGCGAAAACAGAATGGATTGTCAATCTGTGAGCAAGGAATGCTTGACATGCGACGGCGTGACCTCACCTGTTTGATAATCATCGAGGCCCTCTGCACGCTGCGGTCACATCGAGCAATGTCGGCTGGCAAGTTGCCCCGGATCGTGTTCGTCACACCAATTGGTCGGTCTGGCGGCGCCACCGACGGTGATAGCTGGAATGGCCTTGTCACGGCCTTTTTACAGGGACTTCGAGATTTCGGATACATAGATGGCACTACAATGAAATTCGAATTTTACTCCGCGGAGGGAAAGCCTAGTCAAGTTGATGAAATAGCCGCTCGCATTCTTGAAGATCCGCCGGACGTGGTTGTGGCGGGTGGAGGGGGCGCCAATGAGGTTGCTCATGCTTTTAAACGACTGACGCGGACAGTTCCGATTGTTATGGCCAATAGTTCCGACCCTGTAATGCAAGGTCTCGTGTTGAGTTTGGCACGCCCAGGTGGCAATATTACTGGATTTTCGGGGAATACCGGACCAGATTTTGAAGTAAAAAGGCTTGAATTATTGAGGGAAATTGCGCCGTATGTGAGCAAAATTGCCTACTTAGGATTGAAAATTGACTGGGAAAGTCCAGCTGGAATTGCTGTCCGGAGCGCTGCGGAGCGGTTCGATGCAATGGTTATACATGCTGAGCATGCGTCTTTGGACTACAGTAGAGCATTCGATTTCATTTTAAAGGAGAAGGTGCAAGGCTTGTTTGTGGGGCGCAATCCATGGAACTATTCCAATCGTCACGCAATTGCTGCTTTTGCTGCAGATCGACGAATTGCCGCAGTGTATCCTACTCGCGAGTACATTGAGGTTGCCGGTCTGATCTCTTACGGACCGAGCCTTTCGGTCCTGTACCGGCGTGCTGCCCGCTATGTCGATAAGATCTTGAAGGGTGACAAGCCTGCTGATCTGCCTGTAGATCAGCCGAGCAAATTTGAACTTGTGATAAATACGAAGGCTGCACTGGCCATCGGCATCACCCCGCCCGCGACACTTTTTGCCCGTGCCGACGAGATCATTGATTAGGTGGGCGCTTCGCGGTTCGCAGAACTTCCTTCCTTTCCTGAGGCAAAATTGCTGGATGGCTGACGAACGGCCGCTTCGAAGGAGCGCCGACAGCGCTTCTGGCGACTGCGTTGGGTCGGAAGCCGAATGACAGCTTGGGGTGGAAAACTGCCAGGCCGCTTTCGGATGCAGAAATCAAAAACCGGACCTCCGGGGTTCGGCAGAAGTTGGTCGTAGGCAGCATCATCGCTTCCGAGAAGGCCGGCCGGAATACGGGACCGTCTCCTTACGCCTCAACGCAGTCGTGCGGGCGACCATTGACGATCATTGGAACCGAACTCCACGGCGCGCCAGAACAGGCGACCAGAGGCGGCGAAGGTCCTCACTTCCGCTTCCGGTGGAGCTCAGCAAAGCCTCAGCGAAGCGCGGGTCGCGGGAAGGGAGCAGACCCGAGCACTTGCACCCGCGCAACCTTACGCTAAAACATAACGTGTTATGTAAACGCCTTCGTGAGAACCGACATGGCTGCGGACATCCTTCAAGACCTGGGACCGCTGTTCCTCGGCAGCCGCCTCAAGCGCCTCGCAGATCGCTTCCAGGCGGACGCCGCCAAGATCCTGCGCGATGAGGGACTCGGCATCCAGCCGGCGCAGTTCCCGCTTCTCGCCGCCATCGACCGCTATGGGCCATTGTCCATCAACGATGCCGCCGCCGCTCTCGGCGTTAGCCAGCCGGCGGTTACGCGGACGGCGGCCGGCCTCGTTGGGCTCGGCCTTCTCGATGAAGCCCGGTCGGATGCCGACTTGCGCCAGAAGGCGCTGTCGCTCAGCACCGCGGGCAAGGCTCTGATGACACGTGCCAAGACGGAGCTCTGGCCTCGGGTGAATAAGGCCGTATCGAGCTTGTGCGCGGATCTGTCGGGATCGCTGCTCGACCAAGTCGCGGCACTGGAGCGCAGGCTTGATGACGCGCCGCTCACCGCGCGCATCCGGCATGGCGGCGAGACCGACGATGCGAAGGCAGGCCTCATGATCCGCGAGTACACGGACGAGTTGGCGGGTCGCTTCCACGACATCAACGCCGAGTGGATCGAGGCGATGTTCTCGCTGGAGGAGAACGACCGCCGGATCCTCTCGGACCCGCGTGGACAGATCCTGGAACGTGGCGGCCTCATCCTCTTCGTGGAAGTGGAAGGGCTCGGGACGGTCGGCACCTGCGCGCTGATGAAGATGGACGACGGCTGCTTCGAACTGACGAAGATGGCGGTGTCCGAGCGGGCACGGGGGCGGAAGGCCGGCGAGCACCTCCTGCGGGCGGTGCTGGACCGTGCCGCCACGATGGGGATCGAGACCCTCTACCTATTGACCAACACCCAATGCGCAGCCGCCGTGCACTTGTACGAGAAGGCTGGCTTCGAGCACGACGGCGAGATCATGGAGCGGTTCGGCCGTCGCTACGCCCGCTGTAACGTGGCCATGCGCTATCCGCTTTGAGGCATCTGCTGGCCGAGAGCGGCATATCTGCTTTTGCGAACCTCACTGAGGTCGTGGACCGGGTCATATCTCCATCTCAGGAACGTCTCCGGTAATTCGCAATTCCGCAGCGGTCGCTCGAAGAATGGCGTCGATGGAGATACCGGGCGCCCGTTCCCGGAGAACCAATCCCTCCGGACTGGGCGCGATCACCGCCATCTCTGTCACGATCAGGTTCGCGGGTCGGAGCGACGTGGCGGGAAGCGTCAGCTCCGAAACGATCTTCGGCACCGTCTTCTGGGTATGGCTCATGGCCACGATGACGCGGCGGGCTCCACCGACGAGGTCCATCGCACCGCCCATCCCGGGAACGAGCTGGCCCGGGATCATCCAATTCGCGAGACGGCCGGACTGGTCGACCTGCAATCCGCCCAGGACGGTGGTATCGAGATGACCGCCGCGGATGAGCGCGAAGGACATCGCCGAGTCAAACGCCACCGCCCCCGGCAGCGCCGACACGAAGGCGCCGCCCGCATCGGTGAGATGGACGTCCTCCATTCCCTCGGGCGGCCGGGCGCCGAAGCCGATGATGCCGTTCTCAGACTGGAAGTAGACGCGCAGGCCCGCGGGCACGAAGCGCGCGACGAGGGTCGGAAGGCCGATGCCGAGGTTGACCAGGGTGTTGTCGTGCAACTCTCGGGCGACGCGACGTGCGATCAGTTCACGGAAATCCATGATGTCCCCCGATCCTCACAGCGGCAACGGTCGTTCGACCAAGTGATCGACCAGCACGCCGGGTGTATGAATGACGTCCGGTGCCAGGACGCCGACCGGAACGATCTCGTTCGGCTCGGCGATGACGGTCTCGGCGGCCATGGCCATCAGCGGATTGAAGTTTCGGGCCGTCAGCGAGTAGACGAGGTTGCCCGCGTAATCGGCGCTTCGGGCCGCCACCAGGGCGACGGCCGCTCTCAACGCCTCCTCGACCAGAAACTCACGACCGCCAACCCGCACGACAATCTTGCCCTCGGCGACCACGGTGCCCAGGCCAGTTGTGGTCAGCACGCCGCCCAACCCGGAGCCACCGGCGCGGACGCGCTCCGCCAATGTTCCCTGGGGTACGAGGTCGACGGCGATCTCGCCCGCCAGCATGGCGCGCTGCGTCTCCGGGTTAGTGCCGATATGCGAGACGATCGCCCGTGACACGGCGCCGGCGCCGATCAACTTGCCGATGCCGACGCCCGGCCGCGCGGTGTCGTTCGCGATGACCGTGAGGTTGCGAGCCCCGCGCGCCACGAGGGCGTCGATCACGCGGTTCGGCGTTCCCACGCCCATGAAGCCGCCGATCATGATCGTGGCACCGTCGGGGACGAGCGCAGCGGCCGCGTGTGGTGTCAGGCTGGTTCTCATAGGGACCCATCGGCTGGCATGGGCGAAGGAGGGGGACCGGTTCGAAAGGGCGCGGCGGGCTACAGGTGCTCGACGTTTCCATCGACACTGATGGACTGGCCGGTGATGTTGCTCGCGGCCGGGGAGCACAGGAACAGGGCCATCGCCGCGATGTCGCTCTCGGTGACCATCCGGCCGAGGGAGATCTTCGAGAGGTACTCGGCCTTCATCTCATCGAAGCCGAGCCCGAGGGTTTGAGCCCGGGCCGCGATGACACGGTCGATCCGCGGCCCGGCGACAAGGCCCGGAAGGACCGCGTTGACACGCACTCCATCCTTTCCGAGCTCGATCGCCAGGGATTTCACGAGGCCCGCGATCGCCCACTTCGTCGAGGCATAGGGTGTCCGGAACGGATAGCCGAGCCGTCCTGCCACGGAGGACATCGCGACGATGCTGGCCGCCGGGGAGGCCTTCAGCAGCGGGACCGCGCGCCGCAGCACGTAGAACTGGCTGTTGAGATTCGTCGAGATCGTCCGGTCCCATTCGTCGGGCTCGAGATCCTCGATCGGCCCGGTAGGGCCCGCGATGCCGGCGTTGTTGACGAGGACGTCCAGGCCACCCAGCGCCGCCGCGGCATCGTCGACGAACCGGTCGACGCTCGTCCGCTCGGCCACGTTGGCGACGCCTGTGCCGATCGACGGGTGGGCCGACTTCACGGCCGCCACCGCGGCGGGATCGACGTCGCAGACGTAGACGCGCGCTCCGACCTCATCGAACGCCTTGGCGATGCCCAGGCCGATCCCGGCCGCCCCGCCCGTCACCATCACCCGCAGGCCGGGCACGGGCTTCAACAGATCGAAAATGGCCATGATGTCCCCTCTCAGATGACGGTGTGTCGGCGGCGCTCCGAACGCGTGGGTTCGGAGCGCAGTCCGCCTACGGGTGGCTCGCGCGGAGGAGCCCGGTGTCGTGGATGCCCGCTTCGCTGCGGAGCGCCCGGGCCAGGATCGGGATCAGGATGAGGCCGAGCAGAGCCGTGACGGCGATGACGATGAAGCCCGAGGCGCTGCGGCCCGTCTCCCGCTCGACGAGACCGAAGACGGAGGGGCCGACGAATCCGCCGATCAGGCCGATGGTGTTGATGAAGGCGAGGCCCGCGGCAGCCTGGATCCCCTGCAGACGCTTCATCGCCACCGACCAGAAGATCGGCAGGATGCCGCCCGCGAAGAAGGCCGTAGTCGTGAAGATCACGAGCTGGATCACCGGCAGCGAGGTCGCCAGGAACACGGTCGCGCTGGCCAATAGCCCGGCCGTGACGACGCCCAGGAATACCATGTCGCTCTCGAAGAACCGCTTGATGCGCGGCAGGATCAGGACGCCGAGCAGGAACCCGATACCGACCGAGCTGGACAGCAGACCCACCATGAACGGCGAGCTCGCCTGCATCTGCTGCACCATCGAGGGGATGAAGAAGTACAGCCCGACGAAGCCGATCTGGTTGAAGAAGTAGATCAGCGCGATCAGGATCGTGCTCGGGCGCTTGAGCACGGAGATCCATTCCTTCGACGGCGCGTGGGCTGAGGCATGAGACCCGCCCTGTCCGGCCGCATTGGCCGCGATGGCATCGGCCTCGGCGGCCGTGAGCCACTTGGCGTCCTGCGGGCGGTCGGGGAAGACGAACCACAGGACGATGCCGAAGAGGACGGTCGGCACGCCCTCCAGCAGGAACATCCACTGCCATCCATGCAGGCCGCCGAGGCCGTCGAGCTGCATCAACGCGCCGCCGAGCGGATTGCCGATGGTCAGACCCAGCGCCGGAGCGGTGTAGATCCAGCCGACCGCGACGGCCCGGTCGCGCTGCGCGAACCACAGGGTGGTGACGTACATCAGCGCCGGGAACAGGCCCGCCTCGGCGATCCCGAGGAGCAGGCGGAAGCCGTAAAACGACCACTCGCCCCGCACGAACATCATCAGCGCGGAGATCGCACCCCAGGTCACGGCGATCCGCGCGATCCAGCGGCGCGGCCCGATGCGATGGGCCAGGAGATTGCTCGGCACTTCGAGGAGCGCGTAGCCCCAGAAGAAGATCCCGGCGCCGAACCCGTACATCGCGGCGGTGATGCCGAGATCGGCCTGGAACGCCCCCTTCGCGAGGGCGACGTTCGTGCGGTCGATGAACGACAGGAAGTAGATGAACACCATCATCGGCAGAAGGTGTCGTTTCACTTTCCACGTCGCGGTAACGAGCGTCGCATCCCTGGCTGCGGGTGTCTGGACTTGGCTCATGGTCTGTCTTCCTCCCTGATCTTGTCGCGCCGTGGCTCCCCGCCTCATCGATCGGGCCGGTCCGGCTTCGTCGTGTCGTGCGGGAAACGTCAGAATTCGACGGTCTGCGGACCCTTCAGCTTAAGCAGCGCGCGGGCTTCCGCCGGGGTCGCCACCTCGAGCGACAGTTCCTCGAGGATGCGGCGGATCTTCCTCACCTGCTCGGCGCTCGACGTCGCCGGGACGCCTTTGGCGATGTAGATGCTGTCCTCGAGCCCGACGCGGACGTTCCCGCCCATGAGCGCGCCGAGGGTCACGAAGGGCATCTGGTGGCGCCCGGCGCCGAGGACGGAGAACTGATAGTTCTCGCGGCCGAAGAGCCGGTCCGCCGTCATGCGCATGAGCATGAGGTTCTCCGGGTCCGGTCCGAGACCGCCCAGGACGCCGAAGATCGACTGGATGAAGAAGGGCGCCTTCACCAAGCCCTGCTCGGCGAAGTAGGCAAGGTTGTAGAGGTGGCCGACGTCGTAGCACTCGAACTCGAACCGGGTGCCCTTGGCGCCGAGCTCTTCCAGGATGTGACGGATATCCTTGAAGGTGTTGCGGAAGACCTGATCCTCCATGCCTTCAAGGTAGGGCTTCTCCCAATCGTAGCGCCAGTCCGTGATCTTGCTGGCGACGCCATGGATCGAGAAGTTCATGGAGCCCATGTTCAGCGAGCACATTTCCGGCCCTGCCTGGAGCGGGTAGGCGAGGCGCTCGGCCAGGGTCATCCGAGTGCTGCCGCCCGTCGTGATGTTGACGACGGCGTCGGTGGCGGCGGCGATGACGGGGACGAACTGCCGGTAGACCGCCGGATCGGGTGTCGGCCGGCCATCCTCCGGGTTCCTGGCGTGCAGGTGGATGATCGCAGCCCCGGCCTCCGCAGCCTCGATCGAGTGGCGAGCGATCTGCTCGGGCGTCAGCGGCAGATATTCCGACATCGACGGCGTATGGGTCGATCCGGTGATCGCGCAGGAGATGATGACTTTGCGGCTCGATTGCTTCATCGTTGCTTCCTCCGTGCTTCGTGTTGTTTTGCGCGATGTGGCTCCGCCGGGCCGGGCCGCGCGCACAGGTTCGCCCCACGGAGCCCGCTCCCGCAGGCTCCGGCTTCCGTCCCGGAACGGACATTCTTCTGTTCAGGTGGAGGAGGCTCAGTGCCCCCCGGTCTGATGCAGCGGCGCGACAGGGCGCTCCGCGCGTGTCCGGCGAGCACGAGACGTTCTCGCCTCGCTCGTCCGTACGCCCGGCCACGGAGCGATGGCGGCGAGCATGGGTCTGTCCTCCCTCAGTTTTCAGGGAGGCTAAATGCGAGCCGGGTAGCCGCCAAGGTCCTTATCGGACATAGTAAGGTCTTTAGAGGACACGCGGGAGGCGCCCGTGTTGAAGAAAGTCCCGCTGCCGAGCGAGCGGATCTACGCTCCCTACAAGATCGCCGCCCTCGTCGAAGTGCTGGGCGAGCAGGGCATTCTGCCCGAAGCCTGCCTTCGCGACACCGGCGTCGACGCCGACAAGATCCACGACGCCTCGGCCCTCACCTCCGTCCGGCAATACGTGGCCGTCTGCCGGAATGCGCTCCGCCTCACGCAGGATCCGAGCACGCCGTTCCAGGTCGGCGCGCGGCTTCACCTGTCGGCCTACGGAATGTACGGCTACGCCCTGATGTCGTGCCTGTCGCTGAGAGACTATTTCAACCTCGGCGTCAAATACCATCTCCTGGCGACCCCGACCCTGACGATCGCGTGGCAGGAATCTCCGGATGCCGCCGTGTGGACCTTTCCGGACGAGTTCGTGTTCGCGCCATCGGGAGACGTGCGCCAGTTCCTGATCGAGCAGCAATTCACCCAGCAGGTCACCCACCTCCAAGACGTCGCCGGGCGGCCCTGTCCGCCGACGCTGGCGCGGTTCTCCTATCCGAAACCCGATCATGCCTCGATCTACGAGGAGTACCTTCACTGTCCTTGCCTGTTCGACCAGGAAAACTGCGAATTGCGCTACGACAGCGACATTCTCGATCAGAAGCCTCAACTCGCGCACCGGCTGACTTCATTCATGTTCCAGGACGCGTGCGACAATCTCATCGGAAAAGCGAAGGCCTCGGCAGGTGTGGCCGGTGAAGTCTACCAGATCCTGATGCGGTCTCCGGGTGTCTTCCCAGATATGGAAGACGTGGCGCGTGCGATGCATATGACGTCCCGGACGCTTCGGCGTCGTCTGAACGATGAAGCCGTCTCCTTCACGGCGATCGTCGATGATTTCCATCGCGCAGTCGCCATGGAGTACGTTGCCAAGACAAAGCTGAGCTACGACGATATTGCCGTGCTCGTCGGCTTTTCAGATGTCGCCAACTTCAGAAGAGCCTTCAAGAGATGGACCGGCAAGAACCCTGGCGAACTCCGCGCGTAACTTTTTACGATGGCGCGAAATCTGCTCGTCGTTGCTCGCGGACAGTCAAACTAGCGGCCCGTCGCGGCTTCGCCGCCACACCGACCGGTGGCTTCTCGACGGCAAATTCGAACTCGCGATGAGGGCCGCTACGGCAGACGGTCTGCCGGACATCGCATCAGAGGCGTCCACGTGCCCACCGCCTTCATCGCCAACCCGGTCTTGAGCAGACGGCCGCAGCGTGCCCGTTCCACGGCGCGCACGCACTGCCGCCTGACGCAGCATTGACGGGCGCCGTCGCCGGGGACATCCTCGGGATCAATCCGCGGCCTAGAACAAACAGACCGCCGAATAAGTGTTTGGCCAGCCAATAGGCTGCCGGGGGAACGAGGAAACGCCTTTGATCAGTCGCCGCACGTTCGCCGGTGCCGTCCTCGGCGCGCCGGTCGCCCTGCCGTTCCTCGCGCGATCGGGCTTCGCCGCCACACCGACGCACACGCTGAAGCTCACCTTCGCCGATACGCAGGCGCATCCGCTCTACGCCGTGCTGAAGCGTTTCGCAGAGAACGTGAACAAGCGGACCGACGGCGCCGTTGACATCCAGGTGTTCAGCATCGGCCAGCTCGGCAGCGGCACCAACATCATCACCGGCATGCAGACCGGCATCATCGATCTGTGCGCGCACACCTCCGGCTTCATCGGCCCGCTCTTCCCGCGGTTTCAAGTGGTGGATCTGCCCTTCCTCTTCCCCGATGCCAAGACCGCCGAACGGGTTTTGGACGGGCCGGTCGGCGGTCAACTCCTCGACCTCATGCCCGCCAAGGGCATCTACGGCCTTTCGTACGGTCACTGGGGTTGGCGCGTCGTATCGACCGTCGAGCGAAAGGTGCCGGAGCCGGCCGACATCAAGGGGCTCAAGATCCGCGTCCAGCCCGGTGCGATCTTCGCGGCGATGTTCCGCACGCTCAGCGCGAACCCGATCGCGATCGACCTGACCGAAGTCTATCTCGCGCTGTCCCAGCGCACGATCGAAGCCATCGAGACGCCGATGATCTCGGTCGCGGCCGGCAAGCACGACGAGGTCGTGCGAACGATCAATACGACCAATCACGTCTACAACGTCGGCGTCCTCATGGCGAGCAAAGCCAAGTTCGACGCCCTGCCCGAGCAGGCGCGGAGCGCGATCAGAGCGGCGGCGCAGGATATGACGGGCGACTGGCGCACCACGATCGCGGCCGCAACCGACGAGACCGCCGCGCGCTTCAAGGCGAAGGGCCTGGCGATCCTGCCGGTGGACCAGGACGCGTACCGCAGGCAGGTCGAGCCCGTGTACAAGCAGTTCCGCGACATCATCGGGCCGGATCTGGTCGATGCCGTGATGAAGGAGGTCGGGAAGGGTTAGCCCCGTGTCCGCCGGAGAGCCCACGCTCGCGCACGGTGCGATCGAGCGGACATCGACAACGCTCGCCCTGTCACCCTACGCCGCGCTCCGCCTGTACGGCCGAGGGCTCGATCTCGTCGAATGGCTCTGCCGCGCCCTCCTCGTCGCGGCGCTCGTCGGCGAACTCGGCATCATCCTCTGGGACATCACCGCCCGCTCGACGGTCGATCTGTCGCTGTTGTGGGCGGACGAGGCCGCCAAGCTCTGCCTCACGACGCTCGCCTTCATCGGGGGCGCCCTCGCCTACCGCGCCAAGCATCACACCACCGTCGAATTCGTGCGCCAGCTGCTGCCGGTCGGCTGGCGGGAACCCGTCGCGATCGCGATCGACGGTCTCGTCCTCGTGACCGCGGCCACGGTCGGCTACGTCTCCCTCGACCTCCTGGCGATCGCCGGGCTGTCCACGACGCCGATCCTGCAGATCAGCGCCGCTTGGTTCGTCGTCCCGCTCAGCGTCGGGATGGGACTCGTCGTCCTGTTCGCGATCGAGCGGTTCGCGACCGATTACCGCCCTGCCCTCGCCTGGCGCACGCTGGCCGGCCTCGCCGTCACAGTTTCGGTCGTGCTCGCCGTCACCGCGCTGCCGGCCATCCCGCGCCCCGGCCCACAGGCCGCGCTCAGCCTGATGCTGGTCCTGTTCTTCGCGGCCGTGCTGCTCGGTCTGCCGGTCAGCTTCGCGATGCTGCTCGGATCGCTGTTCTACCTGCTGCTGACCGGCACGGCGCCGCTGATCGCGGCAGCGCAGAACACCGTCGACGGGACGGGCAACTTCATCCTGTTGACCCTGCCGTTCTTCATCTGGACGGGCCTCATCATGGAGCGCGGCGGCATCAGCCTCCGGCTGGTCCGCTTCGCGATGGCGCTCGTCGGCCATCTGCGCGGCGGCCTGCTCCAAGTCGTCGTGCTGACGATCTACCTCGTGTCCGGCATCTCCGGATCGAAGGTCGCCGACGTCGTCGCGGTCGGGTCGGTGCTGCGGGGCGAGCTGAAGAAGCAGGGCTACGGACCCGAGCGGAGCGCGGCTGTCCTGGCGGCCTCTGCGGCGATGTCGGAGACGATCCCGCCGAGTCTGGCGATGCTGGTGCTCGGCTCCGTCGCGCCGATCTCCATCGGGACGCTGTTCATCGCCGGCCTCCTGCCGGCGGCCGTGATCGCCGTCCTCCTGATGTTCCTGAACTGGGTCCTGGCCGTGCGCGAGGGAGCACCGCGCATGCCGCGCGCGACCGGACCCGAACTTGCCCTGGCGGCCGGGGCGGCCACGCTGCCGCTCGTCATGCCGGTCCTCATGGTCGTCGGCATCCGCTTCGGTTTCGCCACCCCGACGGAAGTTTCGGCCGTCGCCGTGCTCTACGGCCTCATCCTGGCCTGCGGCGTGTACCGCGCCTTCGGGCTGCGCGATCTCGTCCGGATCGTGGTCGATTGCGGGGTGCTGTCCGGGATGGTGCTGTTCATCATCGCCGCGGCCGGCTCGTTCGCCTGGACGCTGACCGCGGCGAACCTGCCGGTCGCCCTGATCGCGCTCCTGCACGCGCTGGGCGACAGCCGGGCGGCGTTCCTGATCGGCTCGCTCGCGCTGCTCGTCGTGGTCGGATCGCTGCTCGAAGGGCTGCCGGCGCTGATCATCCTCGGGCCGCTGCTGATCCCCATCGCGGGCCAGTACGGGATCGACAGCATCCACTACGCGATGGTCATCATCCTCGCGATGGGGATCGGCATCTTCATCCCCCCGATCGGCATCGGCTTCTACATCGCGTGCGCCGTCGCCGAGAGCCGCATCGAGGCGGCCAGCCGGGCGATGATCCCCTACCTCATCGTGCTCGTCCTCGGCGTCCTCGCCGTGGCGTTCATACCCTGGTTCACGCACGCCCTGCCCAATCTCGTCGGATCGCGCTAGCCCCATGACGGACGATACCTGCCTCGCACCCGATCCGGACGTGCGCCCCCCGACCTTCCGGATGCCGGCCGGCGCGACCGACACGCATTTCCACGTCTTCGGCACGAGCCGCCTCGAGCGGCTCGTGCCGCAGCGCGACTACACGCCGCCGGAGGCCGCCGCCGCGAGCGCGCGCCGGCTGTTCGACGCACTCGGCATCGAGCGGATCGTCGTCATCCAGGCGAGCATCTTCGGCTTCGACAACCGTGATCAGCTCGAGGAAGGCGCCGCAATCGGGCTACCGATGCGCGCGATCGTGGTGGTCGGTCCGGACGCCACCGAGCCGGAGATGCGCACCCTGCACGACCAAGGCGCGCGCGGCATCCGCTTCATCATGGCCCATCCGGGCGGCCTCGATCCGTCCGGGATCGAGCGGGCCGCGGCCCGGGCCTCCGAGATGGGCTGGCACCTCCAGTTCCTCTTGAAGCCCGCGCACCTCGTGGAGCTGGAGCCGCGCCTGCGGCGGCTTCCCTGCCCGGTGGTCATCGACCACATGGGGTTCCTCGCGCCCGAGCAGGGGCTCGAGCAGCCGGGGTTTCAGGCCCTGCGTCGCCTCGTCGAAGCCGGGACGGGGTGGGTGAAGCTGTCGGGCGCCTATCGCCTGTCCCGGGGCGCCCCGCACTATCCGGAGCTTCGCCCGTTCGCGGAGGCTCTCCTCGCGCTGCGACCCGATCGTATCCTGTGGGGGAGCGACTGGCCGCATGTCGGGCTGAGAAGCGGGATGCCCAACACGGGCGATCTCTTGGAGCTGTTCGGCGCCTGGGTTCCCGACGACGCGGACCGTCGGCGCATTCTCGTCGAGAATCCGGATGCTCTTTTCGGCTTTTGAGCATGCAGACGAGGGCATCGATCGAGAGGTTCTGTGCTGGCGCTGAATGGGCTGCGAAGACGGGGACCGATCACCTGGTCGGGGTGCGCGCCGCAGTTGAGCACGACGGCCGACTTGCCCGCTGCCACGAACGGCCGGAGGCGGCGGCGGGTGCCGCGGGGCGTGCCCAGGACGGCCCCACGATCGATTGATCGCCAGCGGACGAGGCGCGCGCGCTCGCTTCGATCGGGCGAGTGGGCGCGATGGGTCTGTGACCGCTGGCGCCTATATACTCGCCGGTCGCGACCCGCGTGCGGCGAGCGCCGCCCGGCTCCCGACGCGCCCAAACCGGATCCCACGCGCGCGGATCGTCACCGCCGGAGGTCGCGACAGCGATCCGAGGCGGCGGTCAGGAGAGAGCCATGGATATCGATCGACGCGTCCTCTTGGCCGGCGCGGCCGCGCAATTCCTGCCTGCCCGCGCCGCCAGGGCCGAGGATCGCCCTATTGCACCGGCCGAAACGCGGATGAGGGCCATCGTGGTCGGACCGGACGGGGCGAGCCTCGCCGAGGTCGACACTCCAACGCCGAAGTCCATGGAGGTGCTCGTCAGGGTCCGGGCCGCCGCCCTCAATCGCGCTGATCTCGCCGTCGCCGCGGGGCAGCCGCACGGCCCGACCGGCGGGCCCGGCGCGATCCCCGGCCTGGAATGGGCCGGGGAGGTCGTGGCGGTCGGCTCGGGCGTGACAGACCTTCATCCCGGAGACCGCGTCATGTGCTCCGGCGCCGGTGGCTACGCCGCGTATGCCGTCGCGGATTATGGGCGCACCGTCCCGCTCCCCGCGGACCTGCCGTTCGAGGTTGCCGCGACGCTACCAGTCGCCCTGCAGACGATGCACGACGCCCTGATCACGCAGGCGCACCTGAAGCCGGGCGAGACCGTGCTGATCCAGGGGGCGAGTTCCGGCGTCGGGCTGATGGGACTTCAGATCGCCCGGTGGCGCAAGGCCTCGGTGGTGATCGGCACGTCGCGAAGCCCCGAGCACCGCGCGCGCCTGCCCGAGTTCGGCGCAACCCTGGCGATCGACACCAGAGATCCGACTTGGCCCGAGCAGGTTCGGGCGGCGACCGGCGGCCGGGGCGTCGACGTGATCATCGACCAGGTCTCCGGGCCGGTGGCCAACGGTAACCTGCAGGCCGCGGCGGTCCTGGGACGCATCGTCAACGTCGGCCGGCTCGGGGGAAGCCGCGGCGAGTTCGACTTCGACCTGCACGCCACGAAGCGGATCAGCTATATCGGCGTGACCAATCGGACCCGGTCGATCGAGGAGCAGCGGGCGATCACCGCGCGCGTCCGGGCCGACTTGTGGCCGGCTATCGCGGCCGGGGGCTTCAGCCTGCCGATCGACAGCCGCTATACGCTGGCCGAGGCGCCCGCCGCGCTCGCCCGCATGAAGTCGAATGAGCATTTCGGGAAGATCGTCCTGAGCGTCTGACGCCCCACTCGCAGTGGCGACGCTGCACAGGTCGATCCTGCGGGGCATGGGCGGTCCGCGGCACGAGCGTCGCCTTGCCTCTCTGAGAGCGGGCGAGGCCGGGGCCCGCGGGCGCTCGACCATCCGGTCGTCCTGGAAGGCTGACGCGCAATCGGTCACGCTGTCGGCTTCGAGGACTAACCCAGGCTCGAAACGGTCCCGATTACCCGCCATCGACGATCGCGGCGGCACGCGCTCCGGTGCGCGGCGACCGCGCGGGCACCGTACTCGTCGCGCCGGCATGTCGTGTACGCGGCGACACCGCTGCGCTAAGGCAATCCAGGAGAGCGATTTCGCGCCGACGGTGGCAAGGAGTGCCTGATGGCCTCGATCGATCAGGACGCCGCCCCGGTCTCGACCGGCGTCACAGGGCTCGACCACATCCTCGACGGGGGTTACGCCTCGCAGCGCTCGCACCTCATCGAGGGCCGGCCCGGCTCCGGAAAGACGACGCTGGCGATGCAGTTCCTGCTCGACGGCGTGAAGCGCGGCGAGCGCTGCCTCTACATCACGCTGTCCGAGAGCAAGCGCGAACTCCTCAACGTCGCGGAGCGCCACGGCTGGGTGCTCGACGGCATCGAGATCTTCGAACTCGTCCCGCCCGAACTAAGCCTCGACCCGAAGCAGCAGCAGAGCCTCGTCCACGCCTCCGACCTCGAACTCGGCGAGACCGTCCGCCTGGCGATCGCCGAGATCGAACGGACCAAGCCCCAGCGGGTCGTGTTCGACAGCCTGTCCGAGATCCGGCTCCTGTCGGAGGGGTCGCTGCGCTACCGGCGGCAGGTGCACGCGCTCCGCAGCTTCCTCCTGATCCAGAACACGACCGCGCTGTTCCTCGACGACCTGACCGCCGAGGCGGACGACCTCAACCTGCACAGCCTCAGTCATGCCGTGGTCCGGCTCGAGCAGCTCGCGCCGCTCTACGGGGGCGAGCGGCGGCGGCTGCGCGTCATCAAGATGCGCGGCACGGCGTTCCGGGGCGGCTTCCACGACTACGTCATCCGGCGCGGCGGCCTGACGGTGTTCCCCCGGCTGGTCGCGGCGGATCACGGCGGCACGTCGGACGACGCGCAATGCGGGACCGGGAATGCCGGACTCGATCGCCTGCTCGGGGGCGGTTTCGACCGGGGGACCAGCACGATGCTCATCGGGCCGTCCGGGGTCGGCAAGTCCACGGTCGCGTTGACGGGCGTGACCGCCTCGGTGGCGCGGGGCGAGCGGGTGCTCATCCTGAGCTTCGACGAGACCGCGAACGTCCTGCTCCGCCGGGCCCGCGGCCTCGGCATGCCGTTGGACGATGCGATCGCGTCCGGTCATCTTCGGGTCGAGCAGATCGACCCGGCGGAGGTCTCGCCCGGCGAACTCGCCGACATCGTGCAGAACGCCGTCGAGCACGCGGGCGTGAAGACCGTCGTGATCGACAGCCTGACCGGCTATCACAACGCCATGCCGGAGGAGAATTACCTGCTCCTGCAGATGCACGAGCTTCTGACCTACTTGAACCAGCAGGGCGTCATCAGCCTCCTGATCCTGGCCCAGCACGGCGTGATCGGGCCGATGGGCTCGACCGTCGATCTGACCTATCTCAGCGACACCGTCCTCCTGTTCCGCGCCTTCGAGGCGAATGGCCGTTTGCGTCGGGCCATCTCGGTGGTGAAGAAGCGGACCGGCGGCCATGAGGACACGATCCGGGAATTGCGGATCGAATCCTCCGGGATCCACGTTGGCGAGCCGCTTCGCGAGTTCCGAGGGGTCATGACCGGCGTCCCGACCTTCGAAGGGCAGCCCTCGTCGCTGCTGCCTGCCAGCAAGCCCGATGCCTGAGGCTGCACGGCCGACGCTGGTCTTCGCCCCCCTCGGCCGCGACGCCGCGATCGCCACGACCATCCTGGCCGAGGAGGGGATCGAGGCGCAGACCTGCGCGTCCCTTCGGGAACTGGTGTCCCGGCTCGACACGGCGGGCTGCGCGATCCTGACCGAGGAGGCGCTGCTGGCCTCGAACCGTCAGGGCCTCGCGGACTGGATCGCCGATCAGCCGCCCTGGTCCGATTTCCCGTTCATCCTGCTGACGCAGCGGCGTTCGGAGGCGCCCGCCCATGTCACCGGGATGCTGGGCAATGTCAGCGTGCTGGAGCGGCCGTTCCATCCGGCGACGCTGGTCACCGCGGCGCGGTCGGCCCTCCGGGCGATGCGGCGGCAGCATCAGGCGCGGCTCTTCCTCGAAGAGCGCGAGCGCACGGCCGAGCGCCAGACGCTCCTGATCCGCGAACTGCATCACCGGGTGAAGAACACGCTCGCGACCGTGCAGGCCCTGCTCGGGGCCTCCGCCCGATCGGCGACCTCCGTCGACGCCTTCTACACCGCGTTCTCCGCACGGGTGATCTCGCTCGCGAAGACGCACAACCTGCTCACCGAGGATTACTGGCAGCAGGCGCCGTTGCGCGACATGCTGGAGGCCGAACTCGGGCCCTACAACGACAGCGAGGGGGCCCGCATCGTTCTGGACGGACCGCGGGTCGACCTCGTCGGCGACCTCGCGGTCCCGACCGGGATGGCGATCCACGAACTCACGACGAACGCGGCGAAGCACGGGGCCCTGTCGGTGCCCGGAGGGCGCATCCGGATCAGCTGGAGGGTCGAGCAGGAGGCCGACCGCCCGGTGCTGTGCCTCGACTGGACGGAACGGGGCGGTCCGCTGACGGAGAAGCCGACCCGGAAAGGTTTCGGATCGACCCTGCTCCAGCGCGTCCTGAAGCTCCAATGCGAGGCGGACATCGCGTTCGACTACCAGCCCCAAGGACTGCACTTCACGATGCGGGCGCCCCTGCCCGATCAGCGGATCGTGCCCGCCTACTAGAGCGCTCTCCACCGCATCGGCGACCGGTCCAGGTCGTTGCTCGGGGCCGACCCGCATCGCACCGCCTGGGCCGTCATCGACTGGGCGAAGCACGAAGACGTCACCGAGCGCGTGTTCCTGGCGAACGGCACCTTCGCCGACCCCTCGCGATGGCCGCTGGACACCCAGCAGCCGTTCACCGCCGAGCACCTCGCCGGTCGTCCCGGCGTCGACGCGGATATCGACGGCGACCCGCGCCTTCCGCACCCGGTGAAGGCCGCGATGGCCGAGCGCGGGATCAGGGCCGGCATCGCGGCGCCGGTCCTCGTCGACGGCGCGCGGCGCGCCGTCCTGAACACGGGCCAGGGCGCCGCGCCGCGGCACTGGCTGCCCGACGAGGTCGCCTCCGTCGAGGCCTTCGCGGAACGGGCCTGGGCCGAGATCGACCGGGCCCGGGCCAAGACGGCCCTGCGCGAGAGCGAGGCCTGGCTCGGCGGGCAGGAGGCGTTCCAGGCCGCCATGGACGGTGCACCGCTGGACGCCTCGCTGGGCATCCTCATCCGCACCGCAGTCACGCAGGCCGAGAGCGAGCGGCGCTGCGCCTTCACCGCCGCCAATCCCGGCGGCGGGACGCTCCGGCACGTGGTCGGGATGCCGGACGATTACGCGCGGCAGGTCGACGGCTTCGTCATCTCGGGCGAATCGCTGGCCTGCGGTCTGCCGGATCGCGATGCCGGTCTCCTGACCGCTCACATAGGTCAACGCGCGCGGTCGCGGCGCGGCTACCATGGCCCGGCCCCTTCGGATCTGGAGGACGGATGGCTCGCGAAGATAGTCCCCTGGCCAGTTCCCTGGCTTGTCCCCTGGCAGGCCGCCGCATCCTGGTGGTCGAGGACGAGTACATCATCGCCGTCGAGGTGAAGCGCTGGCTCCTGGCGGCGGGATGCGAAGTTCTGGGCCCGGTGCCGAGCGTCGATCAGGCGCTCGACCTCGTCGAGGATCGGCGTCCGGACGCGGCGGTGCTCGACGTCAATCTGGGCGACGGCTGCACGGCTTACCCGATCGCCGACAAGCTGAGCGAGCTGGGAGTTCCGTACCTGCTGGCCACGGGCGACGTGCGCGTGACCGACGCGTCGGTCTACCGCCACCAGCCGCGGCTGGAGAAGCCCTACCTGCAGAGCGAGCTGGTCCGCGCCCTGACGCGCCTCGTCGCACCCAAGACGCCCGCGTCCTGACCGGCCGGCTCAGCTTCCGCGATAGGTCGCGTAGCTCCACGGGGTGATCAGCAAGGGGACGTGATACTTGGCTTCCGGGTCCGAGACGCCGAACCGCACCGGCACGCGGTCGAGGAACGGCTGCCCGGCATCCGCGCCCGCGCCCGTCCCGGCGAAATAGGCGCCGACGGCGAAGACCAGTTCGTAGGTCCCGGGCGTCAGCGCCTCGCCCGTGAGCAGAGGCGCGTCCGTTCGCCCGTCCGCGTTGGTCGTGGCCGACGCGAGCGTTTCCCCGGTGCCGTCCCCGGCGAGCCGCCGGAGTTCAACGGTAACCCCGGCCGCCGGCCTGCCCGCGGCGGTGTCGAGGACATGTGTCGAAAGATGGCCCATCGGCGTCCTCCCGGACGGAGAGGCCCGCGCCTGCCGCCCGGTGCGGGCGAAGGTCGATCGGGCTGAAGGAGACGGGCGAGACGAGCATGGACAGCCGGGCTCGGACAACCCGAAAAGCGTCCGGCATTTTCCGAATGATTTTGAAGGTCCTTGGCGCCGGGGCGGGTCGCTGCCGGCCTCGGTTCGGGGCACACCCGGCTCCGCGGCTCGGACCGAACCATGAGCCGACGGCGAGGCCGAACCCGGCCCCGGCGACAGCGCGCGGAGGATCCGTCCCATGTATCCGATCCTGCACGAGTGGGGCGGGTTCCTCATTCGATGGACCCACGTCGTCGCCGCGATCGCCTGGATCGGCGCGTCGTTCTACTTCATGCATCTCGACGCCAGCTTGCGCGCCATTCCGGCAATCCCGACCGGCAAGGGTGGCGAGGCCTGGGAGGTGCACGGCGGCGGCTTCTACCAGGTGCGCAAGTATCTCGTCGCACCCGACCGGATGCCGGAGCACCTGATCTGGCACAAATGGCAGTCGTACTCGACCTGGCTGTCGGGCTTCTCGCTGCTGTGCTGGGTCTATTACGGCCAGGCCGACCTCTACCTGATCGATCCGGCGGTCCGCGTGATCACGCCGATGACCGGGGCGGCCATCGGACTCGGCGCCCTCGCCCTCGGCTGGCTGATCTACGACGGGCTCAACCGCTCGCCCCTGGCCAACCGCCCGCCGCTGCTCGCGGCCGCCGTGTTCCTCACCGTGGTCGCCTTCGCGTACGGCTTCCAGCAGGTCTTCTCCGGCCGGGCCGCGATGCTGCACACCGGCGCGGTGATCGCCACCTGGATGACCGGCAACGTCTTCTTCGTCATCATGCCCAACCAGCACAAGGCGATCGCCGAGTTGGTCGCCGGCCGGGTCCCGAACCCCGCCTGGGGCAAGCAGGCGAAGAACCGGTCGTCCCACAACAACTACCTGACGCTGCCGGTGCTGTTCTTCATGCTGTCGGGCCACTATCCGATGGCGTGGTCCTCGCCCTACAGCTGGAGCATCGTCGGCCTGGTGGTGATCGCGGGCGGCGTGGTCCGGCACTATTTCAACGTGCGCAACGCCGGCGGAGGCGACCGCTGGTGGACCTGGGGCGTGGCCACGGCCTGCGTGGCGGCGGCGATGGCCATCAGCGTCGCCTCCTCCCCGGGGGTCCGCGAGCGGGTCGGCCTGTCGGCCGCCGCGGAGCTGGCCCCGGCCCCGGCCCCGGCGATCAGCCTCGCGGCCGCCAAAGTCCCGCCCGTCGACGACGCCGTGATGGCCGTGGTCGGGACGCGTTGCGCCATGTGCCACGCCGCCGAGCCCCTGTGGCCGGACCTCACCAGCCCGCCCAAGGGCGTGCTCCTCGACAGCCCCGAGCACGTCGCGCGGTTCGCGCCGGCCATCCGCCTGCAGGCCGTGCTGACCCACGCGATGCCGCCGAACAACATCACGGACATGCAGCCCGAGGAGCGGGAGACGCTCGCCCGCTGGCTGGCCGCGCGGTGATGTTCGACCTCGCCCCGCACCGGGCGGCCCACCCTCCCCCCGGCGCCGCGGCAGCGGGCCCGACCGCGGAAAGGACGATCCCGTGATCCCGCTGCCCACGCTCAACGACCTCTCGCGCGACGCCTTCGTGACGCTCCTCGCCGAGGTCTACGAGCATTCCCCCTGGGTCCCCGAGGCGGCCTTCGACCGCGGCCACTTCGCGGCGCGCGCGGACCTGCACGCCGCGATGGAGGCGGTGGTGGCCGGCGCCGACCGGCCCCGCCAGCTCGCCCTCCTGCGGGCCCATCCCGAACTGGCCGGGCGGGCCGCCCAGCAGGGCGAACTCACCGCGCACTCGACCCGCGAGCAGGCCGGAAGCGGCCTGCTGAGCGGCCCATCCCCGGAGGTGGCGCGGCTGCAGGCGCTCAACCGAGCCTATGCCGAGCGGTTCGGCTTTCCGTTCATCATCGCCGTCCGGGGCCTCGACCGCGACGCGATTCTCGCCCGCCTGGAGCAGCGGCTCGGCAACCCGCCGGAGACCGAACGGGACGAGGCCCTGCTGCAGGTCGGACGGATCGCCGGCCTGCGCCTGGAGGCCCTCGTCGCGGACTGATGCGCGCCCGTCAGACCGCCCGGCCGCCGACCAGGGCGAGCTGCTCGCTCACGTGCTGGCGCAGGGCCTCGTGCGTCATGTCGACGAAGGTCTTGGTCCGGGCCGACAGCATCTTGCGGGACGGGTAGAGCAGGCCGAGCGTCACGCTGGTCGGCGGGGTGTGCTCCAGGACCGGGACGAGCCGGCCCTCGGCGAGGTGCGCCGCGACCTCGAACAGCGGCTTCAGGACGATGCCCTCGCCGGCCAGCGCCCAGGCGGTGAGCGTGTCGCCGTCGTCGGCGTCGATGTGCCCCGAGACCGGCAGGGTCACGGTCTCCTGGCCGTCGACCAGCGTCCAGCGGAACTGCTCGGCGCCGGGATAGCGCAGCAGCAGGCAATCGTGCTGCAGCAGGTCCGCCGGCTCGGCGGGCGCGGGGTGCTCGGCCAGGTAGGCCGGCGCCGCGCACAGGACCCGCTCGATCTCCGCGACCTTGCGCAGGGTGAAGGTGGAATCGCGCATCTGCGACAGGCGGATCGCGACGTCGACCGCCTCCTGCACGAGGTCGAGGAGGTGCTCCGACAGGCGCAGGCGGACATCGGTCTCGCCGTGGCGGTCGCGGAAGCGCGGCACGAGCGGCGCGACGACCCGGCGGCCGAGGCCGAGCGGCGCCGTCACCTTCAGCACCCCGCGGGGCACCGCGCCCGCGGTCTCGACGCTCTTCTCCGCCTGCTCCACCGCCGCGGTGATGTCGAGGCAGCGGTCGTAGAAGATCCGGCCGGCCTCCGTGAGGCTCATGCGCCGCGTCGTCCGGGTCAGCAGGAGGCAGCCGAGATGCTCCTCCAGGGTCTGGATCCGGTAGCTCACCACCGACGGTGACAGCCGCAGCGAGCGGCCGGCGGCCGAGAAGCTCCCCGTCTCCGCCGAGCGCAGGAAGATGCGGATGCTCTCGAGCGAGATCATGCGCCGCGATCTTCAGACCCATTCGGAAGCTGTCAACGGAATTTCCCGCGCGCGATCGAACACGGCGCCGGCATCGCCCCGCTGCGGGCGCCGCCGGCCCTCAGAAGACGTGGAACGCGACGCCGGCGAGGAAGCTCTTCTCCTCGGTGCCCTTGAAGGTCGCGGTCTCGACGTTCCCGAACTTGTTGTGCCAGTACTGGAACCCGACGAAGACATCGACCCGGTTGGGCTGATCGTAGACGAGCTTGCCGAGATCGAGCACGAGGTTGGTGCGCGACAGGAATTCGAGCCCGCGGGGCGGGTTGAAGGCGTAGGCGGCCGGGTTGCTCACGCCCCGCCCCTTCGGCAGCACGATGTTGTTGAAGCCGACGAGGCTGAGCGGCAGCCCCGTGAAGGTCAGGGGAAAGTTGTAGACCAGCTCGAATTCCGGAACCGTGTCGAAGCTCTGGTCGCGGTCCGGCTGGAGATTGAACCCGTTCCGGTTCCACTCCTTGTAGGCTTGCACGGAGAGGTTGAGAAAGCCCGCCGGCACGTCGAAGGCGAAGTTCAGGCCGCCGACGATGTCGCGCTTCTTCGAGCCGAAGGCGTCGTTCTGGGCGTTGGCGTCGAAGCCGAAGGCGAGCGACACCTCCTTGACGAGGCCGGGAACGGTGAAGGCCTTCGTGCCCGTGAGCGCGTTGAGGCTCAGCGTGCCGCGATACAGCCCGTAGGCTTCGGTGTTGCCGTAATCGGCGAAGAACGGGGCGGCGACGGAGCCCGGCGCGTTGGTGGTGCCGGCCGGGAACTGGGAGCCGGACTTGAGGATGTCGAGGGAGAAGAAGTTCGTCCCGTAGGCCCAGGCATCGGCGTGGGAGATGTTCAGGATGTGCTTGGGCGCCGCGCGGGAGACGAAGCTGCCGTCGGGGCGCTGGATCTGGATTCCGGGCGAGACGGTGGGGAACTGGTAGCGGTAGCTGATCTGGGTGTCGGCGAAGAGGAAGAACGGGCCGTCCTCCACCACCGTCGTGGCCTCGGGCGCCACCGGCGCCGAGGAGGCCGTCCCGAGGTCCTGCGCCCCCGCCGCGCACGTCATCCCGAGCGGCAGCAGCGCGGCCGCGATCCGACAAGCCATGGTCATGTCCGCCCCCTCCTCCCGGCCGCCTTCAGTGCGAAGCGTCGGCCCGCAAACCCGCGCGCTGGCGCGCGACCTCGTCCGGCGTGACCGCCTGACCCTGCCCGCCCCATTCGGCCCGCATCCAGGTCGCGAGGTCGGCGAGCGCCGCGTCGTCGATCAGGGCGGCGAAGGGCGGCATGGCCTCCATCCGCTCGTTGCCCGGGAAGCGCTGCGCCGGGAGCCCGACGAGGATCGCCCGCAGGAGACCGCCCGCGCCCGCGACCCGCATCGCGGTGTTCGTCCGCAGCGGCACGGAGACGTGGGGGATCCCCTCCCCCGCCCCGCCGTGGCAGCCGGCGCAGAGGCCGGCGTAGCTGGCCCGACCCCGGGCCGCGACCGCCGCGGGGATCGCCGCGGGGGGGACGGCGACCGGCGTCTCGGGCTCAGCCGGCAGGGCGTCGCGGTCGAACAGGTAGGCGGAGAGCGCCGCGAGGTCGGCCTCGTCCATGTGCTGCGTCGAGAAATGCACGACGTCGAACATCTGGTGCGTCGCGCCGCCCTGGGCCGAGAGGCCCGTGCGCATGAACCCGACGAGCCCGTGCGGGGTGAAGCCCATCCGCGCGAGGCCCGCGGGCGTGATGTCGGGCGCCTCGACGCCCTCGATCGTGGCGCCGCGATAGACGGCGTCCGGGCGCATGGCCTGGATCACGGTGCGCGGCGTGTGGCACTCGCCGCAATGGCCGAGGGCGTCGGCGACGTAGCGGCCCCGGTTCCACAGGGGGGAGCGGCCCGGATCGGGCGCGGCGACGGTCGCCGGCAGGCTCAGGAGGTTCCAGGCCGCCAGGGTCCAGCGCTGGTCGAACGGGAAGGCGAGGGTATTGGCCCTGTTCTCCACCGCGACCGGCGCGCGGGTCATCAGGTAGGCGTAGAGGGCGTCGACATCCTCCGGCGTCAGGCCGCGATACGACGTGTAGGGCATCGCCGGGTAGAGGTGGCGGCCGCCCGGCGCGATCCCGTCGCGCAGGGCCCGGTGGAAGTCGGCGCGGCTCCAGCCGCCGATGCCCTGCGGGCTCGGCGAGATGTTGGTGGCGTGGATCGTGCCGAAGGGCGTCTCCAGGGGCAGTCCCCCCGCCCAGGGGGCGCCGCCCCGGGCGGTGTGGCAGGCGAAGCAGTCGGCCGCGGCGGCGACCTTGGCGCCGCGGGGGGCGAGGCCGCGCACGGCCTCCGCGCTCAGCGGGGTCTCGACGTCGCGCGCGACGACGCTGCGCTCCAGGGCGCCGGAGGCGACGAGGCCGGCCGCCGAGACGGCCACCGCGAGGGCCGCGGCCGCGAGCCCGGCGCCGACGCGCCGCGCGGGGGTGGTGAGGGACGGGATCCGCACGGCGCGCCTCACGCGGTCACCAGACCGGGGGTCGCCAGCACGAGGTCGCGCACCGCCTGATGGTAGCGGACGTAGCCGGTGCAGCGGCAGATGTGGCGGTCGAGCGCCTCGGTGACGACCCGCTCGACCTCGTCGCGGCGGATCGGCTCGCGGCGCAGGCGCTCGATGAGCACGCTCGCCCCGGTGACGAAGCCCGGGGTGCAGTAGCCGCACTGGAAGGCGAAATTCTCGATGAAGGCCTGCTGGACCGGCGAGAGCACGACGGTGCCGTCCGGCGCGGTGCGGGCATGGCCCTCGACGGTGCGGATGCTCCGCCCCTCGAACCAGTGGGCGCCGGTGATGCAGGCGCGCATCTCCCGCGGGCCGGCCGCCTCCTCCAGCATCACCGTGCAGGCGTGGCAGATGCCCTGCCCGCAGCCCATGCGGCTGCCGGTGAGGCCCAGCCACTCGTGCAGGACGTCGAGCAGGCTCGTGCCGACGGGGACGGGGATCGGACCGACCGCCGCGCCGTTCACGCGGAGCGAGAGGTCCTTGATCTCGATGGCGGCGCTCATGCCAGTGCCTCGCGGATGCGCTCGGGCCGGATGGGGAGTTCGTGGAAGCGGTGGCCGATCGCGTGCGCGACGGCGTTGGCCAGCGCCGGGACGACGGCGATCATCACGACCTCGGCAATGCCCTTGGGCGGGTCGGTCTCGGAGAGCGGCGGCAGGATCTCCACCGTCTGGTTCCACGGGGCCACGTCGCGGGCGCGGGGAAGCTCGTAGCGGTTCCAGTTCCACGTGCCGTCGCCGGGGCCGTCCTCGTAGAGGGGCAGCACCTCCTTGAGGGCGTGACCGATCCCCATGGCGAGGCCGCCCTGCACCTGGCCGGAGACCAGCTCGGGCACGATCTGGCGGCCGCACTCGAGAATCGAGTGGTGGGACAGGATCGTCACGTCGCCGCTGGCGGTGCCGACCGCGACCTCCGCCAGGGTGGCCATCGGCGCGTAGTAGGTCGTGCCGACATTGTTGCGCTGGGTCGGCGGGTAGAAGACCGCCGCCCGGGGCACGAAGTGCCAGCCCGCATCCGCCATCAGGGCGCGGCGCTCGGGCGGGGCCCCGGCGCCGTAGCGCACCGCCAGGGCGTCGATCGGCAGGCGCGTCCGGCCCGTTGCGGGCAGGTCGAACTCGGCCTCGGCCCATTGCCAGCGGTTGAAGGTGTGGAGGGTCACGCCCACCGGCAGCCCGAGCCGGTGCGCCTCGGCGGCCACCGCCTCCAGGGACAGCGGCGGCAGACCGCCGCCCAGCACCCGGCCGTCCACCAGCCGCAGGTCGTCGCGGGCGACCACGTGGTAGGAGGCCAGCGCCCCGCCGCCGCCGCCCCGCGCCCAGAGCGCGCGGGCGGCGGGCCAGACGGCGTGGTCGACGAGGAACCGCGCGGCCGTCCGGGTGGCGTGGCCGAGGTAGTAGGCGGAGTTGGTCGCGCTCATCGGCGAGGTGAAGCGCGGCGTCCAGCGGGGGTTCTGCGCCCGGCGGTCCTCCTCTTCCTGGGACGTCGTGTAGGGCTGGTCGGAGGTCTCCAGCGGCATCTCGGGCCAGCGCACCACGCCGAACGCGGTCTCGGCGGGGACCCGGCCGAGGATCTCGGCCACCATGACCGCCTGCGAGGTGGTGACGCCCGGGCCCATCTCGTGGGCGACGTGGCGCAGGCTCAGGCGGCCCCGCGGGTCGAGCTCCAGCGAGGCGACCGCCGCCTCGGCGCCCGTGCCGTAATCCTTGTGCACCTGCGCGAAGCCGACGCCGTAGCGGCGGCCGGGATGGGCGGCCTCGTAGGCGGCCTTGCGCGCCGCCCGGTCCCGCCAGAGCGGGTGCGCGGCGGCCTTCGTCAGGATCTCCGCGTTGCGCAGCGCCCCGGCCGGGACCGCGCCCTGGCTGTTGCGCTGGCCCGAGCGGAGCACGTTGCGCAGGCGCAGGTCGATCGCGTCGATGTCCAGGAGCGCCGCCGCCTCGTCGACCATCATCTCGGTGGCCGACATGGTCTGGAGCGTGCCAAAGCCCCGGGTCGATCCGGCCTCCACGGCCCGCGAGGCCAGGGCGATCGCCTGGAAGTCGCTCTTCGGCAGGTAGTAGATCGACTGCGCCGCGGTGGCGCCGACGAAGGAGACCGCGACCGAGTAGTTGGGGCGCCCGCCGCCGTCGCAGGCGAAGCGCCCGGTCATGGCCCGGAACCGGCCGCTGGCCCGGTCCACCAGCAGGATGGTGTCCATGCGGAAGGCGTGGCGCTTCAGCCCGTTCTGGAACTGCTCGAACCGGTCGTTGGCGAGGCGCACCGGCCGGCCGCCCGCGTAGAGCGCGGCCACGACGCAGAGGAACGGGAAGATGTGGTGGTCCTTCGTCCCGTACCCGACCGTGTAGCCGACCTTGAGATCGACCTCCCTGAGCGGGAACCGGGATTTCGAGACCAGCGCGGCGGCGGCCTCGGCCACGTCGTAGGGCGACTGCGTCGCCATCATCAGGCGCAGCGTGCCGGTGGCCGGATCGTACCAGACGTTGCCGTTGTCGGCCTCCATGGCCGAGGCGTCCGTCGACTGCGACCGGTAGGTCCGCCGCATCACCAGGGCGTCCGCGCCGGCGCCGTCGATCTCGGCGGCGATGGCGGCCGCCGCCGCCATGCCCCGGGCGAAGGGGCCGTCGTCGCCGGCCTTCGGCCAGGCGGGCTCGTCGCCGGAGAAGCCGGCGAAGATCGGGGACTGCGCGAACGGCGAGAACCGGTCGGGCGCGTCCGGCGCGTCGCCCTCGATCCGCACCCAGCGCGAGGCGCCGTAATGGGCCGGCGGCCTGGGACCGGTCTCGGCGCCGTACTGCACGACGTCGTCGGCGAAGCGCAGGGCGCGCTTGGCCGCGGCGAAGCGCGGGAAGTCGGCGTAGATCAGGATCGCCACCGGCTGCCCGAGCAGGCGCGGCGTCTCGCCCTGCGGCACGAGGAACCAGTCGCCGAAGAAGTCGGCGTGCGGGACCGAGACCCCGTCCGCCACCAGGTCCTCGTGCCGGACGATCCGGTCCGGCCGCAGGGCGGCCGGGAGCCGCGACAGGTCGAGGCCGGTGAAGCGGCGGTCGGCGTGGGTCGCCGCGACGAGGAAGGCGTGGGCTTGGCCATCGGGCCAGCCGGCGAGGTCGCGGGCCCGGTAGTCGCGGGAGAAGGTCTTGGCGCCCGTGACCTTGGCGACGGCGTCGAGGCGGTAGCGGGGCCGGCCCGGCGCGGCCCACGGGGAGCCGGCGGACAGGCCGCTCTCGGCGAGCTGCGCCCGGGCCGGGGGCGCCAGGAAGGAGACCTTCACGGCGACGCCCGCCGCCGCGCCGGCCTTCAGGAAGTGGCGCCGCGAGAGCGCCTTGGTCGCTTCGGCCGACATGGCTTCTCCCCTCAGGCCCGGTCCAGGACGGCCGCGTGCGGGAAGGCGGGCTCCGCGTCGGCGACGCGGTGCTCGGCCCCGGCACCGAGACGGTCCGAGTTCAGCAGCAGGTTGAGGACGATCGCCCCGATGGCGCCGAGGGTGATCCCGCTGTGCAGGATCGGCCCGGCCCAGTCCGGCGCCGTGGCGGCGAAGAGCTTCGGCGCCGCCATCGGGATCAGGCTCAGGCCGATGCTGACCGCGACGACGATCTGGTTCCGGCGATCCCCGAGATCGGCGCCGCCCACGATCTTGAGGCCCGCCGCCGCGACCATGCCGAAGATCACGATGCCGGCGCCGCCGAGCACGGCCGGCGGGATCGACGCCACCGCGAAGGCGACCTTGGGCAGGAGGCTGACGCCCAGGATGATGAAGCCCGCCGCGACCGTGACGTAGCGGCTGCGCACCCGCGTCATGTTCACGAGGCCGACGTTCTGGGAGAACGAGGTGTGCGGGAAGGTGTTGAGGCAGCCCGCGATCAGCGTCGAGAGCGAGTCCGCCATCAGGCCGCGGGTCAGGGTCCGCTTGTCCACCGGGCGCCCGACGATGTCGCCCACCGCCAGGAACATGCCGGTCGACTCGACCAGCGTGACCATCATGACGATGCACATCGCCGCCACGGCCGTCAGGTGGAAGGTCGGCCAGCCGAAGTGGAACGGCGTGACGAGGGCGATGAGCGGGCGCTCGGCCAGCCCGTCGAGGCGGAACAGGCCGAGCGGCCAGGCGAGGCACAGGCCCGCGACGAGGCCGATCAGCACGGCGACGTTGGCGACGAAGCCGGTGGCGAAGCGGCTGACCACCAGGATCACCGCCAGGACGAAGGCGGCGACGCCGAGATGGACCGGGGCGCCGAAATCGGCGGCCCCGAAGCCGCCGCCCGCCCAGTTGATCCCGACCGGCAGCAGCGTGACGCCGATGATCAGGATGACCGTGCCGGTGACCAGCGGCGGGAAGAAGCTCGCGAGCCTGGAGAAGAACGGCCGGAGCAGCAGGCCGAACACACCCGCCCCGATGGTCGCGCCGAAGATGCCCGGCAGGCCGATCGTCGGGTCCTGCGCCATCGCCACCATCGGGCCGACCGCCGCGAAGCTGACGCCCATGATGACCGGCAGGCGGATGCCGAAGATCCCCAGGCCGAGGGACTGGATCAGGATCGCGATGCCCGTCACCAGCAGGTCGCAGTTGATCAGGTAGGCGACCGTCTCGGTCGGCAGGTTCATCGCCGCGCCGAGGATGAGCGGCGGCGCGACAGCCCCCGCGCTCATCACGAGCACGTGCTGCATGCCGTAGGCGAGGAGCTTGGGAAGGGGCGGGATCGCGTCGACCGCGTCCACCTCGCGCGTTGTCCTGTCGTGAGACGTCATGGGCGTGTCCTCCGCCAGCCGGGACCTGTCGAGGCGTCGTCCCGTGATGGTGTCGTCGGGGACCCGGCAGCGGTGGCCGGACCTCTTCCGGGTCCGGGCCGCCAGGAGCGGGTGTGGGGCCAGTCGCAGGGCGGGCCGTGCGGCCCTCCCGGGTGCGAAGGAGCGGGCTCTCGGCGGCCGCTCCGGTGTCATGCGCTGCCGACTTGGCTGGCTCTCAAACCTTGCATGGCTGGCCACGAATGCCATGCCAGGATTTCGGAAGCAGTTTGCGAAAAATCGCCAAGGTGGCCGGTGGCGGCTGCCGTATGCTGCGGCCCGCTGACGGCCCCGAGACGGTGCGCCCGGCACGGCGTTCCTGCCGCCAGAGGGCGGCATCTGGCCGTGGGGAGGCGTCGCGGCCCGTCCGGCGCGGCCTCCAGGGCGCACCCGGAGAGACGCGATGACCTCCCTGCTGCTGACGAACGCCGACATCCTGGTGACGATGGACGCGCAGCGCCGGGAGATCCCCGGCGGCGCGGTCTACGTGGAGGACAACCACATCGTCGCCGTCGGCCCCGCCGCCGAGGTGCCGCAGCGGGCCGATACCGTCCTCGACATGCGCGGCCACGCGGTGATGCCGGGCCTCGTGAACACCCACCACCACATGTACCAGACGCTCACCCGCGCGGTGCCGGCCGCGCAGGACGCCGAGCTGTTCGGCTGGCTGAAGGCGCTCTACCCGATCTGGGCCCGGCTCACGCCCGAGATGGTCCGCGTCTCGACGCAGACCGCGATGGCGGAGCTGATCCTCTCGGGCTGCACCACGTCGAGCGACCACCTCTACATCTACCCGAACGGCTGCCGGCTCGACGATTCCATCGAGGGTGCCGAGGAGATCGGCATGCGCTTCCACGCCGCCCGCGGCGCGATGAGCGTCGGGGAGAGCGCGGGCGGACTCCCGCCGGATTCGGTCGTCGAGGACGAGACGGCGATCCTCGACGACACGCGCCGTCTGATCGAGCGCTGGCACGATCCGGAGCGCTTCGCCATGCGCCGGATCGTGGTGGCGCCCTGCTCACCGTTCTCGGTGAGCCGCGGCCTGATGCGCGATGCCGCCGACCTGGCCCGGCACTACGGTGTCTCGCTCCACACCCACCTCGCGGAGAACGACGACGACGTCCGCTACAGCCTGGAAAAATTCGGGATGACGCCGGCGGAGTACGCCGCCGACCTGGGCTGGACGGGGCCCGACGTGTGGCACGCCCACTGCGTCAAGCTCGACGATGCCGGCATCGCGCTGTTCGGCCGGACGGGGACCGGGGTGGCCCACTGTCCCTGCTCCAACATGCGCCTCGCCTCGGGCATCGCGCCCGTCCGGCAGATGCGGTGCGCGGGCGTGCCGGTCGGGCTCGGCGTCGACGGTTCGGCCTCCAACGACGGGTCGCACATGCTGGGCGAGGCGCGGCAGGCCCTGCTGCTCGCCCGCGTCGGCTCCGGGCCGGCGGCCCTGAATGCGCGCGAGGCGCTGGAGATCGCGACGCTCGGCGGCGCGAAGGTGCTGAACCGGGACGATATCGGCGCGCTGGCCCCCGGCATGGCGGCCGACATCGTCGCCTTCGACCTGCGGGGCCTCGGCATGGCGGGGGCGCTGCACGACCCCGTGGCCGCCCTCACCTTCTGCGCGCCGCAGACGGTGGCCTGGAGCGTCATCAACGGGAAGATCGTGGTCCGCGAGGGCCGCCTGACGACCCTCGACACCGGGGCGCTGGCCCGCTGCCACAACGCCCTGGCGGCGGCCCTGGTGCGGGGCGAGGCATAGGCCGGACGCCCTCCGCTGCGGAAGCTGCCAGATTCGCACGTCGTGGTCTGACACCGACGTCGAGAAAAGTACGCGCTTTCCCCTCCCCCTTGTGGGGAGGGGCAGGGGTGGGGGTGGGGGTGGTGCCGGATCGAGCGTTCCGGTGCCTCCTGCACCACCCCCACCTCCAGCTCCTCCCCACAAGGGGGAGGAGAGCGCGTCTCGGCCACAGACGTGTGAGCATCATCGCCCGCTGATCGGGAAGGGAGAGCAGTGCCCTCTCACCTTCGGGCAGCGCCCGTCGCGCCCGTCAGAAATCCACCTCCGTGGCCAGCCCCTTGGCCACCGCGCGGTCGACCGCCACCGCGGCGACCGCGAGGTCCTGCAGCCCGACCCCGGTGCCGTCGAAGACGGTGATCTTGGACTCCGAGATGCGGCCGGGGTGATCGCCGTTGATCACCGCGCCGATCTCCACGATGGAATCCGCCGCGAGGAGCCCCCGCGCGACGGCGTGCTGCGCCTCGCCGATGCTGACCGACTGCGCGACCTCGTCGGTGAAGACCGTCGCGGCGGCGAGCAGTTCGGCCTCCACCTCCTGCTTGCCGCGCGTGTCCGTCCCCATGCAGGCGACGTGCGTGCCCGGCCGGACCTGCGCGGCCTTCAGGATCGCCGCGAAGGAGGACGTGATCGTCACGATGACGTCGGCCTCGGCGCCGAGGCGGTCGAGCTCCACCGCCTCGAACGGCACGCCGTGCTCCCGCGCCACCGCCTCCATCCGGCCGAACATGCCGGGATGCAGGTTCCACGCGAGGACCCGGTCGAACGGCCGCTGCGCCAGCGCCGCCCGCAGCTGGAACGCCGACTGATGGCCCGCCCCGATCATGCCGAGCACGCGCGCGTCCTCGCGGGCGAGGTGCCGGACCGAGATGGCGCAGGCCGCGGCGGTGCGGAGCGCGGTGAGGAGGTTGCCCCCGACGACCGCCTTGCAGCGGCCGGTGTCGGCGTCGAACAGGAACACCGTCGACTGGTGGTTGGTCAGGCCCTTCGCGGCGTTGCCGGGCCAGAAGCCGCCGGCCTTGAGGCCGAGCGCGAGGCTGTCCCGGTCGAAGCCCGACTTGAAGCCGTAGAGCGCGTCGGCGTGGCCGATGGCTTCCCGGACGACCGGGAAGTTGCCGGCCCGCCGCCGTGCCATGGAGGCGAAGACCTGCTCGACGGCGCCGAAGCACTCCGCCTCGGTCAACAGCCCGTCGATCGCGTGCTCGGGAACGATGATCATCGCGGATGTGTCCTCAATTCGTGAGCCGGCATGTCGCCCCCGTCATCGCGGGCGTCGCGAAGCGACCCAGGGCAGCGGGCCCCGTCGAGGCGCGTCCCCGGATAACTGCGCCGCGCGCGCGATGACGGACGGCGTGCAGGGTGCGTCAGTAGGCCTTTCCGCGGGCCGAGACCGGCCAGAGCGTCTCGACCCGGCCGTTGCGGACGCCGACATACCAGTCGTGGACGTTGCAGGTCGGATCGCAGTGGCCGGGGACGAGGCGCAGACGGTCGTTGACCTTCAGCTTGCCCTCGGGATCGTCGATCACCCCGTGCTCGTCCGAGCACTTGATGTATTTCACGTCGTCGCGGCCGAAGACGAAGGGCAGGCCGGAATCGACCGACTGCACCTTCAGGCCCGCGTCGCAGATCGCCTTGTCGGCCTTGGCGTGGCTCATCACGCTGGTGAGGATGAACAGGGCGTTCTGCCACTCGCCCGCGTCGATGCGGTTGCCGTCCCGGTCGCGGATGCGCCCGTAATCGGCGTCCATGAACGCGTAGCTGCCGCATTGCAGCTCGTTGTAGACGCCGGATCCCGCCTCGAAATAGTAGCTGCCGGTGCCGCCGCCGCTGACGAGTTCCGGCTCCAGGCCCTCCCGGTTCAGCGCCGCGACGGCCTCGCGCACTTGGGCGATGGCCGCGTCGAGCTTGGCCCGCCGCTCCTCGTAGCCGTCGATGTGCTGCATGGCGCCCTGGTAGGCCTGGAGCCCCGCGAAGCGCAGGTTCGGCGCGGCCGCGACGGCCTGGGCGATCGCCACCACCTCGGGCGCGGTCTTCACGCCGCAGCGGCCGGCGCCGCAATCGATCTCGACGAAGCAGTCGAGCTGCGTGCCGTGCCGCTGCGCCGCCGCCGAGAGGTCGGCGACGTTCGCCACGTCGTCGAGGCAGACGATGATGCGGGCGCCGTGCAGCGGCAGCCGCGCCAGCCGGTCGATCTTGCCCGGGTCGCGCACCTGGTTCGAGACCAGGATGTCGGTGATGCCCGCGCGGGCGAAAACTTCCGCCTCCGAGACCTTCTGGCAGCAGACGCCGCAGGCGCCGCCGAGGCTCTGCTGGAGCTTCAGGATGTCGACGGACTTGTGCATCTTGCCGTGGGCGCGGTGGCGCATCCCGTGCGCCTTGGCGTAGTCGCCCATCTTGCGGATGTTGCCTTCCAGCGCGTCGAGATCGACGATCAGGCAGGGCGTCTGGATCTCGTCCTCGCGCATGCCGGGCAGCGCGGGGACGTCGAAGCCGACTTCGAGATCGGCGGAGCGGGCGTTCATGTGCATCGTGAGCCTCCCGTTATTGCCAGGGCAGCGCGTCGAGATCGACGTTCCCGCCCGTGATGATCACGCCCACCCGCTTGTTCGCGAAGACGGGGCGGTTCTTGAGCACCGCCGCCAGGGCGACGGCGCTGGACGGCTCCATGACGATCTTCAGCCGCTTCCAGATCAGCTGCATCGCCGCGACGATCTCGGCCTCGGAGACCGTGAGGATGTCGGCGACGTGGTGGCGGACGAAGTGCCAGGTGAGGTCCTTCAGCGGCACCTTCAGGCCGTCCGCGACTGTCACCGGCGCGTCGTCGGCGATGATCCGCCCGGCCTTCAGGCTGCGATAGGCGTCGTCCGCCTGCTCGGGCTCCGCCGCGTAGACGGCGATATGCGGGGCGAGCCCGGCCAGCGTCAGGCAGGTGCCCGACACCATGCCGCCGCCGCCGATCGGGGCGATCACCGCGTCGAGATCCGGGACCTGCGCGATCAGCTCGCGGGCGCAGGTCGCCTGCCCGGCGATGACCCGGGGATCGTTGTAGGGGTGCACGAACTCCGCGCCGGTCTCGGCGACGACCTCCGCGAAGATCGCCTCCCGGGAGGAGGTGGACGGCTCGCATTCCACCACCCGGCCGCCGTAGCCGCGCACGGCGTCCTTCTTGGCCTGGGGCGCGGTGCGCGGCATCACCACCGTGCAGGGGATGCCGCGCCGGCCCGCCGCGTAGGACAGGCAGGTGCCGTGGTTGCCCGACGAGTGGGTCGCCACGCCCCGGGCGGCCTGCGCGTCGGTGAGGCTGAAGACGGCGTTCGAGGCGCCCCGCGCCTTGAAGGCGCCGGCCTTCTGCAGGTTCTCGCACTTGAAGAACAGCCGCGCGCCGGCCGCTTCGTCGAGGATCCGCGAGGTCAGGACCGGCGTCACGTGGATGTAGGGCCGGATGCGCTCGTGCGCGGCCAGGACGTCGTCGAGGGTGGGCGTGATCATGGCGTTGTCCATGGCGCTCCCCCTCAGGCGGCCGCGCGCAGGGCGGCGGCCGGGGCGCGGCGGTACACCGCCTGCGCGGCCGCGACCCCCGATCCGAGCTCGATGCGCAGGCCGAGATCGGCCATCGCCATCTCGGCCGCGGCGATCCCCGACAGCGCCATCACGTCCGTCAGGCTGCCGAGATGGCCGATGCGGAAGACCTTTCCGGCCACCTCGCCGAGCCCCACCCCGAAGGCGACGTCATAGTGGCGCGCCGCGTGGGTGACGATCCGCGTGGCGTCGAAGCCCTCCGGCGTCCGGATCGCGCTCACCGTGTCCGAGTAGAGGTCCGGACGCGCGGCGCAGAGCTCCAGGCCCCAGGCGGCCACGGCGGCGCGGATCCCGTCCGCGATGCGGCGGTGCCGGGCGAAGACGGTCTCCAGCCCCTCGGCGAGGAGCAGTTCCGTCGACAGCTTCAGGCCGTTCAGGAGGCCGACCGCCGGCGTGTAGGGATAGGCGCCGTTGGGGTAGCCCTTCGCCATGTCGCGGATGTCGAAATAGGTCCGCGGCAGGGTGGCCGTCGCGGTGGCGGCCATGGCCTTCGGCGAGAAGGCCACGATGGCGAGGCCCGCCGGCAGCATGAAGCCCTTCTGCGAGCCGGTGACGGCGACATCGACGCCCCACGCATCCATGCGGAAATCCATGGAGGCGATCGAGCTGACGCCGTCGACCAGCAGCAAGGCGGGGTGGTTGCTGGCATCGAGGGCGCGGCGCACCGCGGCCACGTCCGAGCGGACCCCGGTCGCCGTCTCGTTGTGGGTGACGAGGACGGCCCGGATGCGGTGCGCCGTGTCGGCCGCGAGGGCCTCGGCGAAGCGGTCCGCCGGAACACCCTCCCCCCACGGGGCCTCGATCATCCGGACGTCGAGGCCGTGGCGGCGGGTCATGTCGATCCAGCGGTGGCTGAACATGCCGTGGCGCGCGGCCAGCACCGTGTCGCCGGCGCTGAGCGTGTTGGAGAGCGCCGTCTCCCACCCGCCCGTCGCCGTCGACGGGAAGATGAAGACCTCGGCATCCTCGCTCTTCAGCACCGTCTTCACGCCGGCGAGCGCCGGGTGAAGGATCTGCGCGAAGAGCGGCGACCGGTGATCCAGCGTCGGCATGTCGGCCGCACGGCGAAGCACTTCCGGCATATTGGTCGGGCCGGGAATGAAGACGGGATTCTGTGCGAACATCGGCGGCGCTCTCCTCCAATACGGGAACGATAGCACCGTCACATCGGTATTGATATTTTTTTGAAAAACTTTTTCATCTGCGTCGCGCGCAGAAAAACGGGCGTGGCAGCAACGGGTTATCTTTTTCCGTTGAACGAAAAATTTTTCCATCCTACGTGAGGCCGGTGGATGGCAGAGGCGGGGATGCCATGGATTCGGGAAGCCGGCGTCGCGGTCGTCCGAAGGGGTTCGGGGGCGCCAAGCCCACGGCGACGATCCAGGCGCTCGACCGCGCCCTCGACGTGCTCGACGTTCTGGCGGACGGCGACGGGCTGACGCTCTCGGAACTCGCCGGGACGCTCGGGCAGTCCGTGGCGACGATGCACCGGGTCCTGGCGACGCTGGAGCGCCGCGGCCTCGTCGAGATCAGTGCCGACAAGCAGGAATGGCATGTGGGTGCGGATGCCTACCGGCTCGGCTCGGCCTTCCTGCGCCGTCACAACGTCGTCGAGCGCAGCCGGTCCATGATGTGGACGCTGATGCAGGAGACGGGCGAAACCTCCAATCTCGGCGTCGAGAAGGACGGCAACGTCCTGTTCGTCAGCCAGGTGGAGACCCACGAGACGATCCGCGCCTTCTTCCCGCCGGGCTCCCTGTCGCCCCTGCACGCGTCGGGCATCGGGAAGGCGCTGCTGAGCACCTACGCGCCGGCCCGGACCGAGCGCCTGTTCCGGGGCAAGACGTTCGCGCGCTTCACCGACAAGACCATCGCCTCGCTGGACCAGCTGCGCGACGACGTCGAGGCGACCCGCCGCCGGGGCTACGCGATCGACGACGAGGAGCGGACCATCGGGATGCGCTGCGTCGCCGCCCCGATCCTCAACTTCCACGGGGAGGCCATCGCGGGGATCTCGGTGTCGGGGCCGACGCACCGGCTGTCCGACGCGCAGCTGCAGGCGATCGGCGAGCGCGTGCGAAAGGGGGCGGCGGCCGTATCACGCGCCCTCGGCGCCCCCGCCGAGGCACCGGACGCGGGCGATCGGGATTGATGCGGCGGAGCCCGGTCACGGCGTGCGCCCCGTGTCATCGCCTCTCCGATGGAGATGCGTGGATAGCGTAGCCCGCACGCGAGGGTGCATGCCGCAGCTGTCTCGACCGAAGCCCCCCGACGTCCAGACCGTTGCAACACGATCGGGAACGGCTAGCGCGCGTGACGCGGATGCGGCGGATGGACGATCCGGCCCCTCGGTTGGGGCCTGCCATCGGCGTCGATGACGGCGACGCGCCCCTCCGGTGTCGGCCGCTGAACTGGCACCGTCAGGCGGCCCTGAATGCCCCCGGGGGCCGTGACGGCCGGAATGCCGGCGGGCGCGGTCAAGCTCTGCGCCAGGGCGGCCGACGACAGGCCGATCCCGACCAGGGTACTGACCAGAAGGCGCGTGATCATGGCGGACATCCAGATTAGCCCGTGTCGCCCGGGTCATCCCGGCCGCATCGAACCTTAATCTGGGAGCGGTCGCCCCGCGCTCCAGCGCGCCGCCCGAGGTCCTGTGCGTCCGCGCACGACCTGAACGCCATCGGGATAGCCGCGCCCGCCTGCGGGACGAGGCCCGGCGACGCGAAGCCCGCGATGCCGTCCCGCGGCCGGAACCCAGCGGGACCCCGTCGCTCCGCTCCCCGATCAGGAACGGGCGATCCGCGGCGGCGGGTCTGCCGCAGGCTCGGGCAGGCGGGTGGAGAGCCGGGTCGGAAGATCGGTCAGGCGCAGGGACCGCCGGAGGGTCCGGGACAGGGCGTCGATCAGCACGGTCAGGAGCGCCGTGGCGACGATCAGCAGCATGGCGACGTCCAGGCGCAGCTCCGAGATCGCGGCGTCGACGTAGAAGCCGAGGGTGGCCACGCCCAGGATGCCGAAGATCGCGCTCTCGCGCAGGATCAGCTCCCAGCGATAGAGCAGGTAGGCCAGGAACTGGCCGTAGAGCCGGGGCACGGTCTCGTAGCTGTAGAGGTTCAGGCCGGTCGGGGCGTCGGCGCGGTAGGCGAGGCCGTCGGCGTGCCGGCCCATGAGATAGCCGACGATGCCGGCATTGTGGATGGTCAGGGCGAGGATCGCCGGCAGCATCGAGGGGCCGAGCAGCTGCAGCAGCACGTAGGCGAGCATGTATTCCGGCGTCGAGCGCACGACCACGAGGAGGATGCGCCCCAAGGGCTGCCCGATCGGGCCGGCGAAGCGGCGCGAGGTCAGGGGGAACAGGACGAGCGTGCCGAGGCCGGTCGCCACCAGCGCGATCTGCGCGAGCACGAGGGTCTGGAGGGTGCCGGGCAGGATCTGGTCCGCGAGGATCGGCCGGATCCAGTGACCGAACTGCGCCCAGGTCGCCGGGTCGAGGAAAGCCCCGGACCGAAGCGGGCTCGGCACGATGTCGTGGCCCAGGAACCGGCCGAGGCTCGCGAGCCAGTCGGTCGTCCCGATGGTCCTGGGCAGGGCGAGGACGCTGCCCACAAGCAGGACCGGCAGGGTCGAGAGGCGCATCCAGAGCCGGCGGGTGCCGATCAGGACGTAGAAGACGAGGAGCAGGGCCCCGGCCTCGGCGTAGCGGCCCTGTCGGAAGGCGGATTCGAGATGGAAGCCCATGGTCGGCAGGCCGATGAAGCCGAGCACCAGGGTGGAGCGCATGGCGCATTCGAACCGGTAGAGCGTGTAGTGCCGGAAGGCCGCGGCGACGTCGGGCAGGCGGGCATACGCGAAGGCCGAGAGCGCACCGGTCCCGTCCGGGAGGACCCGGAGGGCCGCGAGGTCTGCCTCCTCGATGATCTCGGAATAGACCTTGGCGCAGATGCCCGCGTAGGGCAGCGCGATGGCCAGGATCCCGGTTGTCGCCGACAGGCCGAACACCTGCATCAGCAGCAGGGCCCAGAACAGCTCGTGGACCGAGCGCAGGGCGGCGCAGGCCAGCCGCACGCTCCGAGCCCTGGCGAAGGGGATGGCGAGCAGGAAGCCGGCCCCGGCTCCGAGCGACACCCCGAGGACCGCGAAGGCGACGGTGTAGACGACGCTCCAGATCTCCACCGCCGGAAAGTCCGGGTGGATCAGGCCGCCGAGCAGGCGCTGGAGGTCGGCCCAGGGATGGAGGCTGGTGATCGCGAGGTCGGCGACGAGGAGCGCCGCCGCCGCGCCGCCGACGAACCAGCGGGTCACCGCGGCGTAGCCCCGGCCGGCCACCCGGTCGGCCAACAGGCGGGCGGCGCTCACGCGGCCTGCCCGTAGAACGGGGCGAGGGCCGCCTCGTCGAGGTCGCGGGCGGGGGCGTCGAGGACGATGCGGCCCGCATCGAGGACGACGATGCGGTCCGTATGCGCCAATGCGAGCGCGATGTCGTGGAGCGCCAGCACCAGTGTCCGGTGCCGCGCGGCCAGACGTTCGAGGATCAGCCCCCCCTGCCTGCGGTCGAGGGCCGAGACCGGCTCGTCACCGATCAGGATCGGGCGACCGTTGTAGAGGGCGCGCGCCACGGAGACGCGCTGCTGCTGGCCGCCCGACAACGCCCCGGCCTTGGCCCGGAGCGCGTCGGCGAGCCCGACCTCCCCGAGGATCCCGCCCACCTCCGCGAGGTCGGCACGGGCCGGGAACGCCAGGGTGCGCAGGTTGTGCAGCGTCGAGCGGCGATCGAGGCGGCCCATGTAGACATTGTGGAAGACCGAGAGCGTCCGCACCAGGGTGGCCGCCTGCGGGATCAGTGCCACGTGCGGGCGGGCCTGGGCGTAGATCAGCCCGAGCAGAGTAGACTTTCCCGCACCCGACCGGCCCATCAAGGCGACGCGCTCTCCGGCCCGGACGGTGAGGTCCACGCCGAACAGGACGGGCTTGCCGTCATAGGCCGCCGTCGCGTCCGACAGGACGATCTCGGCTTCGGCTCGGGGCGGGCTCACGGCGGCGCGCGGTTCAATCCAGCAGGCCCGTGGATTTCGCCACGCGCTCCACCGGCTCGTAGGCAGCGTTGGTCACCGGGATGAACTTCGAGCGGGCGAAGGGCGCGAGGATCGCCGGATCGGTGATGCCGATCAGCGCCGCCTTCAACCGCTCCGTGAACCCGGCACCGTAGATCGCGTCGACATCGCCGCGCACGGTCCACTGATAATCGGGGAAGGGCGGGCTCTCCCAGATGATGCCGACCTCCTTCTGGTCGACCTTGCCGGCCTTGCTGTCGAGATCCCAGACCGAGTAATCCACCGCCCCGACCTCGAAGGCTCCGGACTGGACGAGCTGGATCGTGCGGCTGTGGTCCCCGGAGAAACCGACGCGGGCGAATACTGCGTCGGGTGTCTTCCCCGGGAAGGCCTCGCGGATGAAGTATTCCGGCATCAGCCGGCCCGAGGTCGAGGCCCGGGAGCCGAACGTGAAAGTCTTGCCGGCGATCGCCTTCGGGAAGTCGGCCGTGCGCGTCAGGCCCGTCTTGGTGTTGGCGATGAGGTAGGTCTTGAAGGCCGCATCCTCGGCACCCTGCGCGATTGCCTGGGACCCGGGCGAGGCCTTGCGGGCCTGTACGCCGGTGAAGCCGCCGAACCACGCGAGCTGGACCTGCCCGTTGGTGAAAGCGGTGACCGCCGCCGGGTAGTTCTTCACCGGGATGTACGTCACCGGCACGCCGAGCTTGCCCTCAAGGTAGGTGGCGACCTTGCCGAAGCGCTCGACGAGGCGGCTCTCGTCCTGGTCGGGGATGCCGGTGAAGACGAAGGCGGGCTTCGCGCCGCCCTGCGCGCCGGCGGCCTGCGGCAGCGCGAGGCAAGCCAGGCCGGCAAGCAGCGATTGGCCCAAAGTCCGTCTCAGCATCGCGCGCCTCCTCGATTTCCGATCGTGAACGACGCCCTGCCGGCATCGATGACCCATCACCTGACAGATATTCCATGCCTTGGCACGGGCCTTCGAGAACCCCGTTGATGGTCCACGCCCCCGGCGTCCGATCGTGTCCGGCGAGGTCCACCTGCTGACGAGCATCTCGACGGCCACACTGCCGTCGGCCCGCCAGCGGCCGAAGCGCGCGAGCGCCGATGCGACGGTCATTGAAGGCGCGGCTCGCCGGTGCCCGACGGATCCGCCGCGATCGCAGCGCTGAGCCACCTGCGGCGGCCGACGCGGCCAGCCGTGCCGAAGACCCGCACTTGTCGGATGACCGGCCGCCCGGCACGGTCCATCCACGATCACGACGCCAGAGGTTCTGCCCATGGATACGCCCCCGGTCCGTCTCACCAGTCTCGCCCATGGCGGCGGATGCGGCTGCAAGCTCGATCCCGCAATCCTGCGAACGCTGCTCGCCGACCAGCCGGTCGCGGGCCCGTTCGAGCGTCTCCTGGTCGGCAACGAGACCGCCGACGACGCGGCGGTCTGGGCCCTGGACGACGGCACCTGCCTGATCGCCACCACGGACTTCTTCACGCCGATGGTGGACGACCCCCACGATTTCGGCCGGATCGCCGCCACCAACGCGATCTCCGACGTCTACGCCATGGGCGGCAGGCCGATGCTGGCGCTGGCCATCCTGGGCATGCCGGTCGGCAAGATCGCCTCCGCGATCGTCGCCGAGATCCTGAAGGGCGGCGCGGCCACCTGCGCGGAGGCGGGCATCCCCATCGCGGGCGGCCACTCGATCGACACGCCGGAGCCGATCTACGGCCTGGCGGTGATCGGATCGTGCGACCGGGCCCATGTCCGGCGCAACGCCGACGCGCGCGCCGGCGACGTCGCCATCCTGACCAAGCCCCTCGGGGTTGGGATCTACTCCGCCGCCATCAAGCGGGAGGCTCTCGATTCCGCGGGCTACGCGGATTTCATCGCCACCACGACGCGCCTCAACAGGGTCGGGGCCGATCTGGCGCGCGACCCGGAGGTTCACGCCATCACCGACACCACCGGTTTCGGCCTGCTGGGCCACGGCCTCGAACTCGCGCGCGGCGCCGGCCTGACTTTCGTCGTCGCGGGCGACGCGGTCCCGCTGCTGCCCCGGGCCGCGGCCCTCGCGCAGGAGGGCTTCGTCACCGGCGCGTCGCACCGCAACTGGGCGAGCTTCGGAAGCCACGTGACGCTGCCCGCGGGCCTGCCGGACTGGCGCCGGCATATCCTCACCGATCCCCAGACCTCCGGAGGCCTGCTCGTCACCTGCACGCCCGGGCGGGCCGAGGCGATCCTCGCCCAGTGCCACGCCGCCGGCTTCGCGCAGGCCGCCGTCGTCGGGCGGTTCGAGGCCGGCCCGGCCGCCATCCGGGTCGAGGCCTGACGCCGCTCCGATCCTGCGCGAGGCGTGCGGGGCGGCCATGCGGGCTCGACGCCGGGCAGATCTTCGCCTTCAGCGGCGCAGGACGACGCGGGAGATGTGCGCCAGCCCTCCGGTGCGGTGCGGACAGCGCGCATCGGCCATCCCAGTCCCGTCGGTCGCGGCGCGCCGCTGCGCCCGATCGGCGATCGTTCCTCGGGGGCTGCCGCTTCGCCGGCCGCTCCAGACCGGCCGGAATGGCGACGTCGATGAACGCGGCCTGACGCGACAGTTCAGGAAGCGCGCCTGGAACGGCGCGTACCGTCTTCCGCGAACCGCCGATCCGGCGCGTTCGGAACAGGAGATGGACCATGGTCCCTCGCGCATCGCCGTCGGAGCGGCCCGCACCGGCCCGGCGGCCGGACCATCGTGGGCGGCCCTATCCCGTCTGGCGCGTGCCCCGGCCCGTGGTGGTCGCATGCCCGTAGCCGGTCTACCGCGCGGCCGTGCCGGCGGGCTCCGGCCCGGGCTGCGACGTGACCCGGCGTCGTCATCGCCCCGTGGGGCTGGCACAGGATCGTGACCACCAAGACCTGCCTCATGCCCTGACGGGGCCGTCCGGCCGCCGCATTCTGGATGGCTGATACGGTTCCACCACGACTGGTCTGCCGGGCGGCGTCCCACGCCCGACAGCCTCTGCTCTTCCCGAGGGATCCCGCGATGCGCCTGCACAAAGCTGTCAGCCTCCTCCTCGCCGCGCTCATCCTCGTCGCGGCCTTGCCCGCCTCCCCGGCCTGGGCGGCGGAGAAGCGCATCGCGCTCGTGGTCGGCAACGCCGCCTATCAGGCCGGTCCGCTCGCCACCGCGGCCAATGATGCCGGGCTCATCGCCCAGACCCTGCAGGGGGCCGGCTTCGACGTGATCGGCGCCCGGGATCTCGACGAGGACGCGCTGCGGAAATCGCTGCGGGACTTCGTCGACAAGGCCGCGGCCGCCGGGCCGGACGCGGTGGCGTTCATCTACCTCGCCGGCTACGGCCTGCAGCTCGAAGGCGAGAACTACTTCGCCCCGATCGACCTGCGCGTGACCAGTGCCGCCGACGTCGCCCTGAGGGCGCTGCGGGTCTCGGACTACACGAGGAGCCTCGCGGCCCTGCCGCTGAAGGCGCGGTTCTTCGTCCTGGACGGGGCGCGGCGCGCGCCCTTCACCGTGCCCGGCAAGCCGCTGGCGGGCGGCCTCGCCCTCACCGAGGCCGAGCCGGGCAGCCTGATCGCCTTCAACGCCGCGCCGGGGACCGTGGGACCGGACGAGAAAGGCCCCTACGGCGCCTACGCCCAGGCGCTGGTCGAGATGATCCGCGAGGGCGGCCTCCCGCCGGGGCCGCTGTTCGACCGCGTGCGCCTGCGCGTCGATGCCGCCACGAAGGGGGCCGAGGTGCCGTGGGACGCCGACCGCACCGCGTCCGCCTTCGTGTTCTTCGACCGGGCCGCCGACGCCCCTGCCCTCGGCCGGGAGCGGGCCGCCACGCTCCGCGACCGGCCGCTGCGCGACCTCGGCGTGCAGGACGCCTACGCCGTCTGTCTGGAACGCGACGACCTCGCCCACTACCAGGAATTCGTGACCGATTATCCCGGCGACGCTCTGGCGCGGCGGGTCCGGGCGCTCATCGCCGCCCGGCGCGAGGCCCTGGTCTGGCGCCGCACCTGGATCGTCGGCACGCCGGACGCCTACTGGTCGTACCTCGCCCGGTACCCGCGCGGTCCGCACACCTGGGATGCCCGCCGCCGCCTCGCCACGCTCGCGGCCGCGCTGGAGCCGCCGCCCCGCTTCGCGATGATCGCCTACGACGTGCTGCCGGCTCCGCCGGACGAGATCGTGTATGTCGACCGGCCGGTGCTGTTCCTCGACGATCCGGTCTTCGCGCTGCCCCCGCCGCCGCCGCCGGCCCTCGTCTTCCTCCCGCCGCCGCCGGCCTACCTCGTGGCGCTGGCCCCCCCGCCGCCGGTCTACGGGCTCTACGCCCTGCCGACGCCGCCGGTCGTGCCGGTGCCGGCCTACGTGTCCGCGCCGGCCTACGTGGCGCCGCCGCCGAACGACGTGCTGTTCCAGAACATCCACAACACGACCGTCATCGAGCAGATCAACCGGCAGAACACGGGCGTGCAGGCGCCCGCCGCCGCGGCTGCTCCCGCGGCCGCGATCGGTGGCGCGGGCGCGCTTGCCGGGGCTGCCCTCGGCGCGGCGGCCACCCGGGTCGCTCTGCCCGCCGCCCTGCAGCAGCGCGCCGTCGCGGCGCCTCCGCCGGGAACCAACCCGGCCGCAATCGGCGGGCCGGCGGGACCGCGACCGGGCGGGCCACAGGCGGGGCCTCCCCCCTCCGCGCCGCAGGCGGCGCTTCCCGCCGTCTCCGCACAGCCGGGAGCCGCGCATGCCCTGCCCGGCGCGAACGGCCAGCCTCTTCCGGCACCCGGGGCCCGGCTGGCTCCGCCGGCTGCGTCGGCCCCGGCCGCCGCGCCCCGGCAGGCCTTCCGCCCGGCCGACATTCAGGCGCGGACGTCGGCTGGACCGGTTCGCCCTCAGGAACTCCGCGACGGCTCGGGCGCTCCGGGCCAGCCGCCGCGCGGACCTGCCGCGGATCGAGCCGTCGCGGCGCGGCCCTCCGTCGATCCCCGCGCCGCGCTGATGGCGCAACAGCGCCAGGAGGCCCTGTCCCGGCGTGCCCAGGCCCAGGCCCAGGCGGCGCAGCGCCAGCAGCAGGTCCAGGCCGCTCGCCAGCAGCAGTCTGCGCAGCGTCAACAGCAGGCCGCGCAGCGTCAACAGCAGGCCGCTGTTCGCCAGCAGCAGGCGCAACAGGCCGCCCAGCGGCATCAGGCCATGCAGGCGCAGTTCGCGCAGCAGGCGGCCCAGCGGCAGCAACAGGCCGCCGCCCGTCAGCAGCAGGCGGCGCAGCGCCAGCAGATGATGGTGCAGCGTCAGCAGATGATGGCGCGTCCGGCTCCGCCGCACCCGGGGCCGGCTCCGCATGCCGGACCGCCGCCCTCCCACGGCAATCCGCGGCCGGCCTGTCCCCCCGGACACCCCTGCCGATAAGGAGACCGCGCAGCCGGCGGGCCCGCTTTGCCCGACCCGGACACGTCCGGCGCCCGTCCGCGACGGGCGTGGGACGATGCCCGATCGGGCGCCTCGGTCGACGATCCCGGCGCCGGCGTCACCAGCGACGCGACCTGATCCGGGACCGCGCGACCAGGATGACGGTGGCGCCGACTGGGTGGCTTCGCTCCGCGCGCCGGGAAGGCGATGCCGAGGGCATCGGCCGGAAGCCGTACGAGGGGGCGCGGGGTCGATGGGCCGCCGTGGCGACAGGAGCGCCTGGCCCGCGCGCCGAAGCGGCCCGACCGGTCGAGCGTGCCGCACCGCCAATCGCACGCGTTCGGTGCCCAAAACGAAGGACATCCCGGGAGCGGGCGCTCCCGGGATGTCGCCGACCTCGCGGCCAGTCTGATCGGGCTGGGGGTGCGAAGGTCAACCTTACGGCTGCGCGCCCGCGACGGGCTCGGCCCGCCGCCACGCCCCCCGGTGCGGAACCGGGAGGCGCCCGATCGTTCTCAGTACGAGCCGAACTTGTAGTTCAGGCCGGCGCGGACGACGGCGAACTCGTCGGCGCGTCGTCCGATCGGGCTGTAGACGGCCGGG
>NZ_JBKFBO010000023.1:0-215 GCF_053346215.1 Methylobacterium sp. A49B | reverse complement strand
CTCAGACGGAGCCTCACATCGACCAAGCATCCCAACGCTTCACAGCGCCAGAACACCCGTCGGTGAGCTCAGAAAGAAGAACAACAGATCGGCACAAGTCTACTCACGCCAGGTCCTAAGACCCAGCCGCAAGGACAAACGCCGCCCGCGTCTCCCTTCCTCATTCACAACTTGTCAAAGAACCGCTCCAGCCCAGAGACCAGAGCCTCATCAAG
>NZ_JBKFBO010000022.1:0-434 GCF_053346215.1 Methylobacterium sp. A49B | reverse complement strand
TTCTGCTCGTCCGGGGCGGGCGTCTCGATGTCGGGTGCGTAGCGAAGGAATGTCATCGGCGTATCCTCGACGTGTCGTCCGCCTGCGGGGGTGATTTCACGAAGGCTGGGATCGGGACGCGGGGTCGGAAGGCTGCCGGATCGTGGCCGCGCCTGGGCAGAGAAAAAGACCGCACCGCCGACAAGCCGCGCCGGCCCCCTGCCGTTCCCCACCTCGTTCATGGGCGATTGAATGCCGCACAACCCGGAACGTCGCCGGGTGAGCGGGTGTTCTGTCCTGGCCGCCCACAGGAGACAGACCTTGCGATCACCGGTGCGATACACTCTCGACGTCGAGGCGGTGACGCCGGACGAAGGGCAGACCATCGAGCAGCTCAACCAGACCTTCGATAAGATCCTGAACCGGGTCGCGGAGCATTCGGGCCATGCCGTGCG
>NZ_JBKFBO010000021.1:0-277 GCF_053346215.1 Methylobacterium sp. A49B | reverse complement strand
CTACTACGTCACCGACCCGCGCGGCCTCTCCAGCCTCGACTTCTTCGGCACCGTGCGCGGCCGCCTCGGCTACGCCTTCGACCGCACCCTCGTGTACGGCACCGGCGGCTTCGCCTACGGCTCGGGCAGCGCCGACCGCTCCTTCGGCGGCTTTGCCGGCAACGACAGCTTCCGCACCGGATGGGCCGTCGGCGGCGGCATCGAGTACGCCCTGCCCACCGACTCCTTCCTGAACTTCTTCCGCTCCTCGGCCGTCACGCTCAAGGTCGAAGGCCTG
>NZ_JBKFBO010000020.1:0-211 GCF_053346215.1 Methylobacterium sp. A49B | reverse complement strand
GTTCGTGGCCGTCCCGACAGTGACGTGGGACCTTCGACGCCCACGGATGGTCGAGCTTCCGCGTCCCGAAGCGCCTCATATCTTGACAATATTCCTATTTTGTGCTTCTTGACCGCACCTACCCGCGGCGCTTCGGGAGCGATCCTGTGGCGTCCGTTCTGGGGCTTGTCCGGTGGCTGACCGGGCGGGTCCGCGGGCGGGGCGGTGCCCG
>NZ_JBKFBO010000019.1:0-312 GCF_053346215.1 Methylobacterium sp. A49B | reverse complement strand
CGCTTCAACTTCGTCGACGGCATCGAGAAGAGCCGGATCCCCGACGTCGTCGGCGTGCTCCGCCTCGATCAGGCCTGGGGCTCGGCCCAGATCTCGGCCGCCATGCACGAGTTGAACATCGGTAACATTCAGAACGGCCTCGGCTTCGTGCCCGGCGGTGGCCTCGGCACGGCGGCGACCGCGGCGAACGGCTCGAACCTGAGCATCCCGCACGCCAACTCGGCCTACGGCTTCGCCGTGCAGGGCGGCATCAAGGTCAACGCGCCGTTCATCGCTCCGGGCGATGCGCTGTACGTCCAGGCCGCCTACGCG
>NZ_JBKFBO010000018.1:0-315 GCF_053346215.1 Methylobacterium sp. A49B | reverse complement strand
CGCTTCAACTTCGTCGACGGCATCGAGAAGAGCCGGATCCCCGACGTCGTCGGCGTGCTCCGCCTCGATCAGGCCTGGGGCTCGGCCCAGGTCTCTGCCGCCATGCACGAGCTCAACATCAACAACGTGCAGAACAACCTCGGCTTCATCCCGGGCGCCGGCCTCGGCACCGCGGCGACGGCGGCCACGGGCGGCTCGAACCTGAGCATCCCGCACGCCAACACCGCCTACGGCTTCGCCGTGCAGGGCGGCATCAAGGTCAACGCGCCGTTCATCGCTCCGGGCGATGCGCTGTACGTCCAGGCCGCCTACGCG
>NZ_JBKFBO010000017.1:0-447 GCF_053346215.1 Methylobacterium sp. A49B | reverse complement strand
GCAGCGTACCACGTCCTTCATCGCCTCTCAGCGCCAAGGCATCCACCGAATGCTCTTAAGGCACTTGATCGCTCTCGTGATCGATGTCCGCTGATCGGCAGCCGCAAGGCTGTCGATCACGACACGGTCACAAAAAGACCAGTGGCAGATCCGTTTCCGGATCCACCACCGTATGCTTGCCGAACATGACCGCCAGGGTTCACAGCTTTCGCTGCCCCAACGGCCACATTCCCTCTTCACGATGTCACTGATGTCTTCGCCAACGATGTGCTCAGCCGAACCTGACGGTCCTCGCTGCTGCATCACCGCGGCAAACTCATTCTCCAGATAGCGGGCTCGACATCCTCTCTCTCGGGCGGCTGCCGTTAGCACGACGCCAAGTCCCAAAAGAATGGTGGAGCCAGACGGGATCGAACCGACGACCTCATGCTTGCAAAGCACGCGCTC
>NZ_JBKFBO010000016.1:0-125872 GCF_053346215.1 Methylobacterium sp. A49B | reverse complement strand
GGCAATCCCGCCGGCCAGCCCGCCCGCTTGTCAGAAGATGGCTCAGCGCCCGGTCCACTTCCGCGGCCGGCGCCGATGAGCCGGGGTATAGATCCACACACACAGGCCGTCAACAGGGTTGTTGGCCGGGAGGTCGATTTTCTTGGACTCCGTCGACGACAGGCGTGTGACGCCCGATTCGCATCCTCGGCCGCGCTCAGGCGTCGAGGCTCAGGGTCAGGCCGTCATAGGCGGGGACGATGCCCTCCGGCAGGCGCGCCGCCAGGGCGCCGTAATCGAGGTCGGTGTGCAGGTTGGTGAGGACCGCCCGGCGGGGGCGGACCGACTCGATCAGCGCGAGGGCATCCGAGACGGAGAAGTGGGTCGGGTGCGGGGTCTCCCGCAGGGCATCGATGATCAGCAGCTCGAGGCCGTGCAGCCGGGCCAGGCTCGAAGCCGGGATCAGGCTCACATCGGGCAGGTAGACCGCCGCGCCGAAGCGGAAGCCCAAGGCGGCCTCGTTTCCGTGCTCCACCGGCAGCGACTCCGCCGTGATCGGCCCACCCCGCCCGTCCACGATCAGGTTCCGGTCCGCGATCAAGTCGTGCAGGTCCAAGATCGGTGGATAGGAACTCCCGGGGGGCGTCTCGAAGCAGTAGCCGAATTTGGTGGTGAGCTGTGACCGGGTCAGGGCATCGGCGAAGACCGGGATGCGGGCCCGCATGGCGATCACCAACGGGCGCAGGTCGTCGATCCCGTGGGTGTGGTCGGCGTGAGCGTGGGTGTAGAGCACCCCGTCGAGGCGGGTCACGCCGGCGTCGATGAGCTGCTCGCGCAGGTCCGGCGAGGTGTCGATCAGGAGCGTGGTCCGCCCCTCTCCGGATGCCCGCTCCACCAGGATCGAGCAGCGCCGCCGTCGGTTGCGCGGCTCCTCCGGGTTGCAGGCGCCCCAGCCGCTGCCGACTCGCGGCACCCCGCCGGACGAACCGCAGCCGAGAATGCGCAGGGTCAGGCTCGCCATCCGGATCTCCCGCTCCGACTCGTCACGCGGCGCTCGGGCGCGTTCCGGCGGCCTTGTCGAACAACGCAAAGAAATTCGCCGTCGTGATCCGGGCGATGTCCTCGGCGGACAGGCCCAGGGTCTCGGCCAGCGACCGGGCGGTGTCGGCCGTGTAGGCCGGCTCGTTGGTCCGCCCCCGATGGGGCTCGGGTGCCAGGAACGGCGCGTCGGTCTCCACCAGGATCCGGTCGAGGGGCACGCGTCGCGCGATGTCGCGCAGGTCGTGCGAGCGCCGGAACGTGACGATGCCGGAGAAGGACACGAACAGGCCCAGCTCCACCCCGGCCTCCGCCAGCCGCTTCCCCGACGAGAAGCAGTGCAGCACCGCCCGGAACGGCTCCCGGGCCATCTCGTCGGCGAGCACCCGCTCCATGTGATCGTCGGCGTCCCGGGCGTGGATCACCAGCGGCAGGCCGGCGCGGCGCGACGCCTCGATATGGGCGCGCAGCACCCGCTCCTGCACGGCCTCAGGGGCGGCGTCGGCATAGTGGTAGTCGAGCCCGGCCTCGCCGATCCCGACGCAGCGCGGGTTGCCGGTGGCGATGTCCGCGATCGTCCCGGCGGCGACGTCCGGCTCGTCGGCGGCCCCGTGGGGATGGGTGCCGATCGTGTACCAGACCTCGGGATGGGCCTCGGCGATCGCCCGGTAGGTGTCGGCCTTGGCGACCCGTGTGGAGATCGTGAGCATGCCGGCGACGCCGGCGGCCTTCGCCCGGGCGATCACGCCCGGGAGGTCGGCGGCGAAATCCGGGAAGTCGAGATGGCAGTGGCTGTCGATGAGCATCGGGTCTCGGGTGGCCGTCAGGCGGCAGGGGCCTTCAAGCGGAAGGCGTTTCGGGGCGCTCGAAGCGCGGGAAGATCGGCGCGGGGGCGGGGAGCGCCGTGCCGGGCACGAGCCGCCCCCCCTCCCCCACATCGGCGAGGCTGCGCCGGCCGGCCGGCACCGCCAGCAGGTCGAGGAGCTTGGCCGCCGCTGCAGGCACGAAGGGCTGGGTCAGGATGCCGAGAGCGCGCAGGGATTCCAGCGTCGTGTAGAGCACCGCGCTCATCCGGGCCGGGTCGGACTTCCGCAGCTTCCACGGCTCCTGGGCGGCGAAATAGCGGTTGGCCTCCGCGACCACGGCCCAGATCTCGGCCAGGATGCCGTGCAGCGCCAGCTCGCCCATCAGGGTGCGGGACCCCGCCGGCAGGGCATCGGCCTGCGCCAGCAGGGCCCTGTCGGCCTCGTCCAGGGAGCCCGGATCCGGTACCGCGCCGTCGCAGTTCTTGGCGACCATCGAGAGCGAGCGCTGGGCGAGGTTGCCGAGATCGTTGGCGAGGTCGGCGTTGATCCGGCCGATGATCGCCTCGTGGCTGTAGCTGCCGTCGCCGCCGAACGGCACCTCGCGCAGCACGAAGTAGCGCACCGGATCGACCCCGTAGGTGTCGGCGAGTTCGAACGGGTCGAGGACGTTGCCCAGCGACTTCGACATCTTCTCGCCCTTGGAGAGCAGAAAGCCGTGGCCGAAGACGCGCTTCGGCAGGGGCAGCCCGGCCGACATCAGGAAGGCCGGCCAGTAGACCGCATGGAACCGGACGATGTCCTTGCCGATCACGTGCAGGTCCATCGGCCAGAATCTTTTTTGGGGGGTCTCCGCGTCGGGGAAGCCGGTGACGGTGAGATAATTGGTGAGCGCATCGACCCACACGTACATCACGTGGTTGGGGTGGCCGGGCACCGGCACGCCCCAGTCGAAATTGGTGCGGCTGACCGACAGGTCCTTGAGGCCGGAGCGCACGAAGCTCGCCACCTCGTTCCGGCGCGTGTCCGGCCCGATGAAGTCCGGCTGATCCGCGTAGAGCTTGAGCAATCGGTCCTGGTAGGCGGACAGCCTGAAAAGAAAATTCTCCTCCTCCATCCACTCGACCGGCGTGTCGGTGGCGAGGCTGCGGCGGCTGCCGTCCTCCAGGAGTCGGGTCTCGGACTCGTCGTAGTAGGCCTCGTCGCGGACCGAGTACCAGCCGGCATACTTGTCGAGGTAGATGTCGCCGTTGGCCTCCATCCGCCGCCAGATCTCCTGGGCGGCCTCGTAATGGGCGGGCTCGGTGGTGCGGATGAAGCGGTCGTAGGCGCAGTCCATCCGGTCGGCCATGGCCTGGAACCGGGCGGCGGTGCCGTCCACGAAGGCGCGCGGGGTGGTGCCGGCCCGGGTCGCCGCCTGCTGGATCTTCAGCCCGTGCTCGTCGGTGCCGGTGGAGAACAGCACGTCGTAGCCGTCGAGCCGGTGGAAGCGCGCGATGGCGTCGGCGGCGATCACCTCGTAGGCGTGGCCGATATGGGGCGCGCCGTTGGGATAGGAGATCGCGGTCGAGAGGCCGAAGGTTTTTCTGGGATTCGCCGGGGCGTTGGACGTCACGTCTGTGGTGTTCCGGATGAGCGCGAAAAGCTGCCCGCGTTGTCGCGCGGCGGCGCGCGGGACGCAACCGCCGCACGCACCGCGGACGGCACCCTCCCCGCCCGCGGCGGCCGATGAGGTGGCGGCCGAGACGGGCTCAGAGACGGGTTTCAGAGACGCGCACCAGCAACAGGGCGCAGCTCCGGATCGCGACCGCTGTGCCGACCGCGACCCTCGCGTCGATCGACCTGACTTCGGCGTTTGTCACCCCGGCGCAGCCATCCCGTCCAACCGATCCGCCGATGTCGGCGGCCGATCCAGGAACCCCTTCCTGAGGCCATGAATCATGATGTCTCCATCGGGCGGCCGCGACCGCCGCCGCGGCCGCTGCGGTCTGCCGCGTCCGGCGCCTCATCGGACATCACATCGGGCACCACATCGGGCGCCTCATCGGGCGCCTCATCGGTCGACCCAGATGGACGGCTGGCCAGAGCCGGATCATGCGCGCCGATCCGGGCCGCGGCGCGTCCTCGGCGCGGCGAGGCGGTGGGCCGCCGTCAAGGCCGAGAGCAGGGTCGCCTCGTCGACGACCGCCAAGTCGCAGCGCGTCGCGCCCATCCGGCCCCAGCCTCCCGGAACGGGGCTGAACGCATCGGGGACCTGCGCGCAGAAGAAGTCCCGATGGTCCGGATCGAACATCAGGTTCAGGTCGTTCCCCGCCTCGTCCAGCGTCGCGAAGGTCTTGCGCGGCGTCCTGTAGGCGGTGCGGTGAAAGTGCGGCGCCGAACTGACGGCCGGCAACGTCGCGATGAGTGCCTTCACGCGGGCGATCTCCACGGCCATCGAGGCTCCCTCCCCTCAGCCGGTGGCGGAGGGAGCGGAGCGCTGCGCGTGCCGTCCCTCCCGCGGCTCGCAGAAGCGCAGGCGGTTGCCGAACGGGTCGGCGACCGTCAGCATGTCGCCCCACGGAGCTTCCTCGAGGCCGGGCCGGGCGTAGCCGTAGCGCTTGGCCGTGAGCTCCCGGTGGAGCGCCCGGATGCCGCGCATCGGGATGAAGGCGGTCGAGCCGGGACTGGCGTCGCCGTGATGCTCCGACAGGTGCAGGCGCAGGCCGGCGCGGGCGACCTCCATGTAGAGGGGAAGGTCGGGCTCGAACCGGTGCTCGAAGACAGGCTCGAAGCTCAGGAAGCCGCAGTAGAATTCCCGGGCCTTGGCCTCGTCGAAGATGCGCAGGATCGGCACTGCCGCCAGGAAACGGGGCGCCGCGTCCGCCTGACGGTCGAGGGCTGCGCAGGCGGTGTTCCAGTCATCGTAGCCGAGTTCGGCGGCGACGAGTTCGAGGGCGATCGCGTGCGGAACGGCGAGGTCGCGCGCGCTGAGGGCGGCGCGCAGCCGCTTCGCCATGGCCTTCGCCTGGTCGACGGTCGTCATCGGGATCTCCTCAGGCCGGCGGCGTCTCGTCGGTGCTCGCGTTGCCGACCCGTCGCCGGTCGAGGGTTTCGGCTTGCCGCGACCCGTCCACGATGCTTTCACCATCCCGGTTCCGGGGCGAGCGGCAGGCAGCATCGGCCTGGCGGCAGGCTATCCCAGCCGCAGCTCCGGCGCCAAGGCGTCCGCCTGTGCCCGGCCGTTCAGGATCCCGTGTGCCGGCCGACGTCTTGGTAGCTTCCGCTCGCCACGAGACCCGGGAGGCCCGCCGCGCCCCCGTGGGCGTCCAGCCAGCGGCTGACCCTGCAGGCCGCCCTGGCGTAGAGGCCGGCGCTGCCGGCCTGCTCGATCCAGGCCGAGCGCGCGGTCGGCAGGTCGCCGCCGGGTTCGGCACGGCAGCGGTCGGGGCCCGGCGCGAGGTAGCGCGGGTCGTCGGACACCACGACGGCCAGACCCTCGTCGAACCATTGCGGCACGGAGCGCGCGAGCGTCGCCGCGAGGCCGATCCGCCGGTGAAATTCGGCGTGGGCGAGTTCGTGGGCGGCGATGACGGTATCCGTCCCGCGCGGCGAGAGGATGAGCGCCCGGTCGAGCAGCGCGACGCCGCGTGAGCCGCCGCCGAGGGGGCGGTAGCAGGCTTCGGTCGCGCAGAGCAGCACGCGCGGGTCGGATCGGAGTTCCCCATAGAAGGCACGCACCCGGTCCCGGGCGGCCGCGACCGTGGCCCTGGCCGCCGCGCGGCGGTCCGCGGGCATGGCGCTCTCGACGTAGAGGCCGCCCCCGAGGTCGGTGAAGCCGTAGCAGGACGGGCATCCCGCCGCCGCGACCGCCGGCTCGGTGAAGCGGATCAGAGCCACCGCCGCGGCGCCGAGGAAGAGCAGGAGCGCGACCGTCCTCATGTGACCCTCTCACGGCTCTCGACCGGATCCGGATCCGGCCCGTGGGGAGGTTGGCCCGCCGCGGCGGATCGCGCCACAGGGACGACCCCTCCGACCGGCGCGGCTCACGCGGACGTGACCCGGCCCGGCCGATCCGGCCGGTGTGGCGGCTCGCTCGGCGACTTGAACCGGAACCGTCGCCGTCCCCAGTTCGATCGCGGCGACGCGACCGGCGGTCGCGTGGTCCGGCCCTCCGGAGCGCATGCCATGAGCCGATCGGTCCCGCTTCCCGATGCCGTCGAAACGGTGGTCGCCGACTTCAGGCGGCGTCTGGATGCCGAGCGGATGCCCGACCTCCGGGGCTTGTACCTCGTCGGATCGGTCGCGCTGGACGACTTCCGGCCCGGCGCCAGCGACATCGACTTCATCGCGGTGCTGGACCGCGAACCCTCCGCGCAGGGCTGCGCCGCGCTCGCGCGCGTCCACGCCGGCCTGTCGGAGGCCGGCGGCCCCTGTTTCGATGGCCTCTACCTGACCGCCGAGACGCTGCGACGGGTTCCGACGCGGTATGCGGTCCGGCCGTTCAGCCTGGACGGGCGGTTCCGGACCGGCGAGGTCTGCCGTGAGGTCAACCCGGCCGTCTGGCGCTGCCTCGCCCGCCACGGGCGGACCGCATTCGGACCGCCGCCAGAGGTACTCGGCATCGCCGACGACGGCGACGCGCTGCGCACCTACCAGACCGAGAACCTGCGTCGCTACTGGCTGCCGTGGATCACCGAGGCCGCGGCGGCGCTCGCCGCGAAGGCACCCGGAGAGGACGCCCGCGCCGAGGCCCTGGCCTGGGGCGTGCTCGGCGTCGCGCGGATAGCCTGCGCGTTGGAGACCGACCGCGTCGTCTCGAAGGGCGGCGGGGGCCGCCATGCCCTCTCCGCGCACCCGGCGCGGTGGCATCCCGTCATCCGCGAGGCCCTCACGGCCCATGCCGGCGCGACGACGCGCGTGCCGGTCGAGACCGTCCGGGCGGGGCTTGCCTACATGCGCTTCGTCATCGCGGAGGCGACGGGCTCTGCCCGACCAGGATGAGGCTCCGGGCGTCCACATCTGCCGGCGCGCGGACGTCGCGGGCGGAACGTGCGCGGGGCCGCCCGCGGGCGCACCCGCGCCCCTGCAGGACAAGGGGCCGTCGGACGGTCACGTCGCCGGGGCGGTCGCGCGGCGCGCCCGTTCGCGTTGCAGGAGCAACAGGTCCAGCGACGGCGGCTCGGCCACGCCCAGCCGGGTCAGGATCGCGTGCGCCTGCCCGCGATGGTGGGTCTGGTGGTTGAAGAGATGCGCCAGTGCCTCCGCGCGCGGCTGGCGCTGCGCCACGCCGCTCGTCGTCGCGTAGTCGAAGCTTGCCGCCAGCGCTTCGGGCGAGAGACCGGCGACATAGGCTTCCAGGCGCGCATCCTCGGCGGTGCGCGCCTGCCGCAGGGCGTCGAGTTCTTCGAATAGGATGAGGTCCAGCCGGCTGGGTGCGTCGCCGGTGCCGGTCAGCCGCCACAGCCAGAGCCGGTCCGTGACGAGCAGATGGTTCAGCGTGCCGTGCAGGCTGCCGAAATAGGCCCCCGCCCCCTGACGGTAGGCGGCGTCCGGCAGGGCCGCGGCCGCGGCGTAGAGGCGGTCGTTGGCCCAGGCATTGTAGGCGGCCAGGGTGCGCATGTGGTCGGCGAGGCTGGTCATCGGCGTCCTCCGTGTCCGACGCGCGGTCGACTATACGCTTCGAGGCGGGACAGTTCGACCACAAGGTCGAGCCTCCACCGACCGCCGCGTCCGGCCGCAGGGCCGGACCTGCGGAACGGCACGAACGGGCCGCGGGCCGATCACCAGTCCCCTGCGGCCTGACGCTGGCGGAGCGCGCGTTCGTCTTCGCTCGGGGGTTTGGTGGCGAAGCTGCCGGTCTCAACCGCTCCGTCCCGCGCGAAGGCCGCGAAGTGGACGCCCTTCGGCGAGTGGGCTTGCTCGACCAGCGTCCATGCACGGGCCGCCGACGGATGCTCCGCGTACCAGCGCTTGCCGCGACCGAGCATGACCGGAAAGGTGATCAGCACGAACCGGTCGATGAGCCCCGCCGGGAGCAGCGCCGGATAGAGCCTGCTGCTGCCCTGGATGAGGAGGTCGGGCCCGTCGCTCTCCTTGAGGCGGGTGATCGCCGCGACAGGATCGCCGACGAGGCGCCGGCTGTTGTTCCAGCCGAGCGCCCGGTCGGATGCGGTGACGACATGCTTGCGGATGGCGTTGAAGGTCGCCCCGATCGGCTGATCGCCGTTGTGCGGCCAGTAGGCGGCGAAGATCTCGTAGGTTCGCCGGCCGAGCAGCAGCTCGTACGCGCCCCCGAGCAGCGTGCCCATCGGTCCGGCGAGCGATTCGTCGAAGTACGGGAAGGTCCAGCCGCCGTGCGCGAACCCGGCCTGATCCTCTTCGGGGCCGCCCGGTGCCTGGATCACGCCGTCGAGGGACTGGAACAGGGAGCCGGTGATCTTACGCATCGGCGGAGTCTCCGCGGATGGCGGCCTCGATCCGGGCGATGTCGATCTTGCGCATGGTCATCATGGCCTCGAAGGCGCGCCGGGCGGCGGCCCGGTCGGGATGGCTGTTGGCGCGCAGGAGCGCGCGCGGCGTGATCTGCCAGGAGAAGCCCCAGCAGTCCGTGCACCAGCCGCACTGGCTCTCCGCGCCGCCGTGGCTCACGAGGGCGTCCCAGTACCGGTCGGTCTCCGCCTGATCCTCGGTCAGCACCATGAAGCTGACCGCCTGATTGGCCTTGAAGGCGGGGCCGCCGTTCAGGCCGACGAAGGCCCGGCCGAGGACGGTGAACGCGACCGTGAGTTCCGCGCCCGCGGACCCGCCCGGGTAATCCGACGGGGCGTTCATGGGGGCGCCGACATGGCTGTCCGGGAAGGTCGCGGCATAGAACTCCGCGGCCTTGCGGGCTTCGCCGTGGTCGAACCACAGGCAGGTCGTCAGCTTGTCGCGCGTCATCGCCGGCCTCCCGTCACGACGCCTGGCGCGGACCGGCGAGGCCGATCCCGTTGCCTGCGGGGTCGGCGATCTTGGCCGAGTAGCTGCCTCCGGGGATCGGATCGGGCCCCTGGAGCACCGTGCCGCCCCGCTCCCGGACCGTCGCGAGCGCGGCATCGATATCGGCCACGTGAATGTACCAGGTCCACCGGGCCGGTGCGCCGGTCGTCGTGCTCGACATCACCGCGCCGGGACGCAGGTCGCCCCGGCCGATGAAGGCGTACTCGCCCAGGGCGCCCATCGGCATGGCCCCGAGCTTCTCCCAGCCGAACAGCGCGCCGTAGAACCCGAGGGCCGCCTCGGGATCGGGGGTGGCGAGCTCGATCCAGACCCCGTGGCCGCGGGTCTGCTCCGTCCCGAGGGGCACCGGCCCGAAGGCGCGGGGCTCACCGGGACCGTCCGCACGCATCACGGCGAAGGCCACGCCCTGCGGGTCGCTCACCATGGCGAAGCGGCCGACATGGGGAATGTCGATGGGTCCGAACCGGACCTGGCCGCCGAGATCCACCGCCCGGGACGCCAGGGCATCGACGTCCCGTGTCGCGAGGTAGACCGCCCAGCCGGGCAGGCCCGGCGCCTCGGGCATCGACCGTCGAATCCCGGCCACGGGCGTCCCGTCGGCCTCCGCGACGCGGTAGCCGCCGTGTTCGGGCATCGGAGACGGCGCGACGCGCCAGCCGGCGACCGCCTCGTAGAAGGCCTGTGCGGCGTCCTGATCGGTCGCGTTCAGCTCGAACCAGATGGGGGTTCCCTCGACAGGTGGCATCAGGCGCTCCTCCGTGACAATCGGCGCTGTGGCCGCTGCGCGGCACCCCGTACGGCCCCGCTTTGCCCAGGCTGGCATTCTCGGTTAGACAAAGCAACCATGAAGTCAGAAAAAATAACCGACATGGGATCGACCCCGCGCGAGCGTCGCTACGACGACGCCTGCGGGACGGCCCTCGCCCTGGAGTTCATCGGCGAGCGCTGGTCGCTGCTGATCATGCGCGAACTCGTGTTCGGCCCCCGCCGCTTCGGCGAGATCCGGGCCAACCTTCCGGGCATCAGCGCCAACGTGCTGACGCAGCGGCTGGAGAGCCTGGAGGCGGTGGGCATCGTCCGACGCACGCGGCTGCCCTCGCCTGCCAACGTGCAGGTCTACGACCTGACCGCGTGGGGACGCGAGGCCGCGCCGCTGATGCGCGACCTGGGGCGCTGGGCCGCGCGCTCCCCGCGGCACGATCCAAGCCTGTTCATGTCGGCGGCGTCCGCGATGATGTCGCTCCAGGCCCTGTTCGACCGGACGCGTGCGGCGGACCTGTCCCTCTCGGTCGCCTTCCGCTTCCCCGGGGAGGATTTCGCCGTGTCCGTGGCGGATGGCGCGATCGCTGTGCGGCGCGGCGCGCCCGAGGCGCCGGACCTCACCTTCACCGGCGATACGATGGCGATGCGCCGCACGATCTACGGCAAGGCGCCCCTGGCCCGCGACGGCGCGGGCGGCACGCTTGCCTTCACGGGCGAGGCCGCCCTGACGCGATCCTTCATCGACCTGTTCGCCCTGCCGGCCAAGGCGGCGTGAACGGCATCCGCACGGTTCGGAGGGTCTTCCGGGCCGGATCACCGCGCCGGCCCGACCGTGCCCGCGCCAGATCGCGGGCATCGCCGGCCTGCGCCATCCGCCTCCGGCGGCAAGCCGAACCGTGAGCACAGTGCAAGATCAGTCAAATTCTGGACCGGCTTCAATACGGATGTTCGGCGCCTGCATTTGCTCTCAACTGCCCTAAACTGCTCTCATGTGCTCTACAGCGATGACGATTGCTCTCGCTTCGCCGGCAAGCTTGTGAAGCGCGGCGGGCCCATGCTACCGATACAATCCTGCTCCGGTCCCCCGCACCGTCGGTGCGGTGAGGACGCGAACCGATCGGATCTCATGGCTGAACGGATCGCCACGCCAGGATGCGCAGGTCGCCCCGCGCGGGACGCGATGCGGTGAATTCGATCTCGGGACTGCCCGACTTCCTCCTCTATCTCGGGACGGCGCTCGGCCTGATCGGGCTCTACCTCGTGACCTACACCTTCGCGACGGCGCACAACGAGCTCGCGCTCATCCGGCAGGACGTGACGGCGGCCGCGGTGGCGTTGGGATTCAGCCTCGCCGGCTTCGCCCTGCCCCTCGCGGCGGCGATCTTCAACGCGCAGTCGCTCCTCGACTGCGTGGTCTGGGGGCTGATCGCCCTCGTCGTCCAGATCCTCGTCTACTGGCTGGTGCGCCTCGCGATCCCGGACCTCTCGCGGCGCATCGCCGAGGGGCGGATGGCCCCGGCGGTGCTGCTCGGCGCGGCCTCCTTCGCGGTCGGGATCGTGAACGCCGCCGCGATGACCTACTGAGAGGCGCCGCGATGCCGCCCACCCTCCCCGCGGGCGAGACCGGGACGACCCGCCGCGTCAAGCGCTCGGCGACGATCTCCCTGGTGCTGATCGCCGGCGCCGGCGCCGCGGCGTTCCTGCTCGCGCGGCGTGACCCGTCGCAGCGCGAGGAGGACGCCCTGGTCTACGACAATGACGGCGCCTGCATCGCGGCCGGCGTGCGGCCGGCCGACGCGTGCATCGCCGCGTACCGTGCGGCCCTCGACAGCGACGCCGCCAGCGCGCCGCGCTACCCGACGCAGGCGGCGTGCGAGCGCCACCACGGTCCGGGCGGCTGCACCGCCAGGACGGGTGACAAGACGGGCGACGGGACGGGCAACCCGGCGGTCTTCGTGCCGCTGATGGCGGGCTACATGATCGGCCGCAGCGCGGCGCAGGGCCTGCCCGCCCAGCCGCTCTACCGGCACGCTCCGGAAGAGGAGCGCCAGGCCGCCGGCGGCTCCGGCGGTTTCGCCAGCGGCTACTGCACCGGTGCGGGCGGCCGCGTGTTCACGACGGGCGGCGGATCCGTCGCCCGCGTCTCCTCCGCGGTCGCCCGCACCACGACGAGCGCCCCGCGCACGCTCGCCCGCGGCGGCTTCGGCGCGACGGGCCGGGCCGTCTCCGCCTTCAGCAGCCATGCGGGCGGATCCGGGGGCGGCTGATGCGCCGCGTGAGCATCCCGGAGCGGCCCGACTGGCGCGCGCGCGCGGCCGAGGCGGGCTTCACCTTCCACACCTTCGCGGACGGGCCGTACTGGGACGAGAGCGCCTACTACGCCTTCAGCCTCGCCGAGATCGAGGACGACATCGAGGCGCCGACCCGCGAACTCCACGCGCTCTGCCTCGCCTTCGCCGAGCGCGCCGTCCGGGATGCGGGCATCCTGGCCTCGCTGGCCATCCCCGAGCAGGCCTGGGAGGCGATCGCCGACAGCTTCCGGAGGCGCGACCCCACCCTCTACGGGCGGATGGATTTCTGCTACGGCGGGGCCGGCACCGGGCCGGCCAAGCTCCTCGAATACAACGCCGACACGCCGACCGCCCTCTACGAGAGCGCGGTGTTCCAGTGGCTCTGGCTCGAGGACGGCCTCGCGCGCGGGCAGCTGCCCCCGGGCGCCGACCAGTTCAACGCGCTGCACGAGCGGCTGATCGCGCGCTTCGGCGCGATGAGCCTGCCCGAGACCGTCGCCTTCGCGTGCTTCCCCGACGCGCCGGAGGACCGCGGCACGGTGGCCTACCTGCAGGATTGCGCCGTCCAGGCCGGGAAGCGCGCGCCCTTCGTGCCGATGGAGGCGATCGGCCTGGGTGACGACGGCCGCTTCCTCGACGCCGACGGCCGGCCCCTCGACGCCGTGTTCAAGCTCTACCCATGGGAGTGGATGTTCGCCGACGCCTTCGGCCCCGCCATCGGCCCCTCGCCGACCCGCTTCCTCGAGCCGCCCTGGAAGGCGGTCCTGTCCAACAAGGGGATGCTGGCCCATCTCTGGGCCATGGCGCCGGGCCACCCGAACCTGCTGCCGGCCTATTTCGAGGCCGATCCCGCCAAGGCGGCCCTCGGGACCTCCTTCGCGAAGAAGCCGCTCTACGCACGCGAGGGCGCGAACGTGCTCCTCGTCCGCGACGGCGCGGTCCTCGAACGCGCCGAGGGGCCGTACGGGGGCGAGGGCCATGTGCGCCAGGCGCTCGCGGAACTGCCCGCCTTCGCGGGGCGACGCGCCCTGGTCGGAAGCTGGGTCGTCGGCGCGGAGCCCGCGGGCCTCTGCGTCCGCGAGGAGACGCGCCGCATCACCACCGACAGGGCGCGCTTCGTGCCCCATCTGATCGCGGATTAGAGCGCGCCCCGTCGAGCTGGACGCCGGCGCGCCCGCGGCCATCCGTTCGGGCGGACAGCGACCCGGTCCGGCTCGGTCCTTCGACAGTCCTGCCGGGCGCCCTTAACGGCGTTTTTACCCTGGTCGCCCACGCTCCATTCATCTCAGGAGACGGATGTCAGAGGAGACGTCGTGGGAGGCAGCACGGAGCCGGGCGAGGCCGAACGGTTCGCACGGGTCGCCCGCGAACTCACCGTCCTGCGCGAGACCGCGCGCGTCGCCCCGCGCGACAGGCGGCCGATCGCCATCGTCGTGCCCGTCTACAACGACTGGGCCGCCTTTCGCATCCTCGCGGGCGCGATCGACGCCGTCCTGGTCGAGGCCGACCTGTACGCCGAACTCATCGTCGTCGACGACGGATCCTGGCAGCCGGGCGGGGCGGTGCTCGCCGAGGTCGCAGGCGCGGCGCGGCGGCTCTGCCTGCGGCCCGCCGTCCTCGCCACCAATCTCGGCCACCAGCGCGCGATCGCGGTCGGGCTCGTGCAGGCGAACGAGCGGGCGCACGGCTATCGCGCGGTCATCGTCATGGACGGCGACGGCGAGGACCGGCCGGAGCACATCCCGCTCCTCGTCGCGGAGGCCGAGGCCCACCCCGATTCCGTGATCTGCGCCCGGCGCCGACGCCGCTTCGAAGGCGTGCGCTTCGCGCTCGGCTACGGCCTGTTCAAGGCCGTGTTCCGGCTCTGCACGGGGCGGCGCATCGACTTCGGCCATTACTGCGCGATCGCGCCGGCGCACCTGCCGCGGCTCGTCCACGCCCCGGCCCTGTGGAGCCATTTCGCCGCGAGCCTTCTCCGCTCCGGCCTGCCCCTCCACCGCGTCCCCCTCGACCGCGGCCAGCGCTATGCCGGGCGCTCGACCATGAACGCGACGGCGCTGATCCGGCACGGGCTCAACGCCATCGCCGTCTTCGAGGACGTCTGCCTCGTGCGCCTCCTCGTGCTGCTGGCGGGGTTCGGGTGCGGGGTGGTCGCCGCGATGATCGGCGTGGTGCTCGTCCGCTTCTGCACCGACCTCGCCCTGCCCGGCTGGGCGACGAACGCGGGCGGCCTGCTCCTCGTGGTGCTGTTCCAGGCGGCGCTGCTGGCGGCGACGGCGGCCGCCGCGCACCTCAACCGGCGCGCGCTGCCCGAGATCGTGCCGGCCCGCGACGCGCACTGGTTCCTGCTCGCGCCCGCCACCCCCGCGCACGAGACCAACGACGGAGACGCGAAGTGGCCAGCGGATCGCCGAGCGGCGTCCTGACGACGCCCTCCGACTACGTCGGCGGCGAACTCGAACTCTTCGCGGCCGCCCGCAACTGGAAGCGCTACTGGTCCGACGTCATCGCGCCGTTCGTCGGCGGCCGCGTGCTCGACGTGGGCGCCGGGCTGGGCGCCACGGCGGAGGTCTTCTCGGAGCGGGCGGGCATCGAAGCCTGGACCTGCCTGGAGCCCGACGCGCGCTTCGCCGCGCGCCTCGCGACGCGGGTCGAGGCGGGCGGGCTGCCCGCCCGCACGCGGGTGCTGCGCGGAACGATCCAGGACCTCACGGCCGCCGACCGCTTCGACACCGTCCTCTACATCGACGTGCTGGAGCATATCCGCGACGATCGCGGCGAGCTGGCGCGGGCGGCCGCGCGGCTCGCGGAGGGCGGCCACCTCGTCGTGCTCTCGCCGGCCCACCCGTTCCTCTACGCGCCCTTCGATGCCGCGATCGGCCACGAGCGGCGCTACACCCGGGCGACCCTGCGCGCGGCCGCGCCGGAGGGCCTGCGGCGGGTGCGGCTCGACTACCTCGACGCGGTCGGGTTCGGCGCCTCCCTCGGCAACCGCCTCGTCCTGCGGAGCGCGATGCCGAACGCGGCGCAGATCGCCGCCTGGGACCGGCTGATGGTGCCGCTCTCCCGCCGGCTCGATCCCTGGCTGGGATTCCGGGCGGGCAAATCGGTGCTGGGGATCTGGGCGCGATGAGCGCCGGGCTCCTCGGCGGCGCGTCGCCGTCCGTCGCCACGCTGCCGCGCAGCGCCGAACTCGGTTGGGGCCTGCTGACGGCCTGTCTCGCCGTCGCGACCGCGGCGGTCCCGCTCGTCCACGAGCCCACCTTCTACTTCACCGACGACTACCAGACGTACTTCATGCCGGGCTTCCTGGAGGTCGCCCGGCTGATCAAGGCGGGGGAATGGCCGTTCCTGTCTCCGCGCCTGTTCCAGGGCGGGGCGTTCCTCGCCGAGTATCAGTACGCGCTGTTCAATCCCGTCAGCGTGGCGCTCTATCTCGCGCTCGACGGGTTCGCGCGCCTCGACCGCGCCGCCGCCTTCTTCGCCCTCGTCCATGTCGGCCTGCTCGCCGGCGGCACGCACGCCCTGGCGCGCCAGGTGGGTGTGAGCCGGCCGGCCGCCGTGCTCGCCGGGCTGACCGCCGCGACGAGCGGATGGATCATCTACTGGGGCGCCATCACGTGGATCGCCGGCCTCGTCAGCACCGCGTGGCTGTCCTGGGCGGCGGCCGCGCTGATCCGCGCCTACCGGGCACCGGGCTCCGTGCCGGCGGCCGCGTGCGCCGTCTACCTGACGATCGCGAGCGGCTGGCCGTTCTCCGACGCGGCGCTCATCGCCGGCCTCGGGGTCGGCCTCCCCCTGGCGTTCCGGGCCGGGCGCGAGTGGCGGGCCTGCGTGCGGGCGGCCCTCGCGGCCGGCCTCGGCGGTCTGCTCGCCGCGCCGTCCTGGATGCCGCTCGCCGCCGCGATCGGGACGAGCTCCCGCCAGCCGGAAGTCCTGTTCCACGACATGCTGCACGCACCCCCCGCCGTGCTCCTGGCGATGGGCGTGCCGATCTGGCCCGAGACCTGGCTCGGCTTCAACGGCCTGAAGATGCATGTCGGGCCGCCGGCCCAGTACGTCTCGTGGTGGGTGCCGGCCGCGCTGGTGAACGCCTCCCGGGCGCGGCTCAATGAGCCGGCGGGCCGCGGCGTCGCCCTGGTGCTGGCGGTGACGGGCGTGCTCGCCCTGCTGGCCATCGCCCCTGGCGTGTCGCAGTTGCGCTGGCCCTTCCGCTACCTGCCCTACGTGCAGATCGGCTGCGCGGTCGTGGCGGCCTGGTTCGCCGCCCGCGACCGCTGGGCGCCCGTCCCGACGCTGGCGGTCATCGTGATCGGCGGCGCGGTCGCGCTCGCGCGCGATCCGGATATCGCCACGCTGCAGATCGCCCTGACGGCGCTCGTCGCCCTCGCGGCCGTGCTGGCCCTGCGGACGGAGGGGACGGAGCGGCTCGCCGTCATCGCCGCGAGCCATATCGTGATCTTCGCGATCCTCACCGCGGTCATGCCGTTCAACGGCCAGGTCGGCACGTGGCGGGCGCCGATGGAGCGATCGGCCTACCTGGCCCCGCCCCTGCGCCCGGGCGACACGAGCCTCGTGCTCTACGACCCGGAGTACCACCGGGCTCCGATCGCGCCGGAGGCCCAGGCCGCGCTGTTCACCGAACTGCCGCACGCCAACACGGCGCTGCTCACGGGGGCCGCGGTGGTCGGTGGCTACTCGCCCATGCCGGCGCAGGGCTTCCGCGCGTTCTGCCTGTGGCGCGGCGGGGCGACCTGCCCGGAAGCCGCCGAGCGGCTGGCGCGCCTCGACCCGGTGACGGGCGCGCGCACGCTCGATCTCGCGCGCGTGGTGCGCGTCGCGGCGGAAAGGGGCCTGCGCGCGGAAAGCTTCGCCGCTGTCGCCGGACCGGGCTGGATCCGGCGCCCCGGCGTCGTGGCGGACCTGTTCGAGCGGTCGGGCGATGGGGTCGCGCTGCCCGGGACGCTCTCGGCCGGGCCGGCGGGCTTCCGCGTCGCCGCCAGTGCGGAGGCCGCGGCCTCGGGACGCTACGATGTCGCCTCGCCGGGGGGCGGCCGCGTCGTCTGGGCGCGGGCGTGGTACCCGGGCTACGCGGCGTCCTGGAACGGCGCACCGCTGGCGGTCGAGGTCGTCAACGACGTCCTTCTGTCGACGGTGATCCCGGCCGGAGCGGGTGTGCTGCGCCTGCATTACGTGCCGGCCGGGCTGCTGCCGGGGCTCGCTCTCTCGGCGCTCGCCGCGCTGGTGCTTGCCGGCCTCGTGATATCGGGCCGGCGGGCCCGGTAGCCCTGGCCCAAGGCCGACCATCCCTACTGCGCGCAGGAGGACGAGGATCCGGCGCCGGGGCTCACGCGACCAGCGTGCCCGGAGACCCGGATCGCCGCTTCCGATGTCCAGCCGACGCCTCGATCCGGGTTAGTGTGATCGTGTCGAGACGACCGGTCCGGCACGCCGCGCTGCCCACTCAAGCCCAGGGGATCTGCATGCGCTTCCTGACGCTCGCCCGCGCTGCCGTGATCCTCGCCCCTCTGGTCTGCGGTGCCGCGCGCGGGGCGGAAACCGGGCCCCCGGGCGCGTCCACAGGTCCCGTCATGACGCCCCTCGTCGCCGACGTGCTGGCGGCGCCCCGCGCCGTGCCCATGTCGGACGGCCGCAAGCACCTCGTCTACGAGCTTCGGCTCTCGAACGTGCTGGACGGGCGCTTCGACCTCAGGCGCCTCGTCGTGCGCGACGGCCGCTCGAAACGGCCGCTTCTGGCCCTCGATCGGGAGGCGATCGGCCAGCGCCTGTCACTCGGTGGCCGGCGGGCGAGCCCCACAACGTCACTCGGGGCTTACCAGTTCGGGGTCGTCTTCCTTCACGTCCGTCTCGAGGCGGGGGCGCCCATCCCCGAGACGCTCGTCCACGACGTCGACGGCTTCGCCGAACCGCTGAAGGCCGACCTGTCGATGCAGATCGCGCCGACCCCGGTCATCGATCGGCCCCTGCCCGTGCTCGGGGCACCGCTGCGCGGACACGGCTACATCGCCGGCGACGGCTGCTGCGACTCCGTCCGGCACGTCCGCGCCCTCCTGCCGCTCAACGGGGTCTTCCGTCTCGCGCAGCGTTACGCGATCGACTGGGAGAAGATCGATGACGGGAACCGGATCGTGCGCGGTGATCTGAAGGACGTGAGGAGCTACCGCATCTACGGTGAGCCCGTGCTGGCCGTGGCGGACGGCACGGTGGTCGGTGCCCGCAACGACCTGCCCGATCAGGTCCCGGGGGCGCTGCCGTCCGACCTGCCGATCGGCGAGGCGGACGGCAACTTCATCGTCACCGACATCGGGAACGGGTCGTTCGTTCTCTATGCCCATCTCAGTCCGGGCAGCGTCAGCCTGCGTGTCGGCGATCATGTCACGCGCGGTGACCGTCTCGGTGAGGTGGGCAACAGCGGCAACAGCCAAGCGCCACACCTGCATCTGCACGTCATGGACGGTCCGAACGCGCTTCTGGCGGACGGCCTGCCTTACGTGTTCGAGGCCTTCACCGTTCCGGCTGCGGTCGAGGCGGGGACCGCCGCTTTCGATCAGGCCGAGGCGACCGGCTCGCCGCTTCACCTCGCCAGCAAGATCCCACCGTCAGCCGTCCGCGATGTCCTGCCGCTCGATCTCTCGATCGTCGATTGGGGGACGCCCCCGTCGACGCCGACCAAGCCCTGAGCGGGGCCGCGCTGGCAGGCCGACGCTCCATCCGCCCGGGTCCTTGCTGCGTCGCGGGCCTTCGGCGCAGGACCGGCGGCCACGCCTGCCAACCCCGATCAGGGTCCGTGCCGTCAGGGCGCGACCCCCACCGACGCTCGTCAGCCGCCCGCGTCGAGGCCGGCGACGAGGTGGTCCAGCTGCTCGAACTGCTCGCCCCACCCGCTCGTGCTTCCGGACGCCATCGCCGCGTCGAGCGCGTCCTTCGAGGGATAGAGGTCGCGCACGACGACCCGCGTGCGGCCGTCGATCTCCTCGAAGGTGACGGTGGTGATGGCCCCGTCTCCACCGCCCTCCTCGTTGGTCCAGACGAGGCGGGAACAGGGTGTCACCTCGATATATCGGCCGACGAACGCCATGGGCCGGTCCGAGGACGGATGGCCCATGACCAGCCGGTAGGTACCCCCGGTGCGGATATCGGCTTCGAAGGAGATCAATGAGACGCCGAACGATCGGGGCGCCCACCAGCGCTGGAACAGCTCCGGCCTCGTCCAGGCGTCGAACACGATGCGCGCCGGACCGTCGACGATCCGCGTCACCACGAGTTCCCGGTCCGATATCCGCTCGACCGTCGTGCCGGCCTTCCCGGCGGCGGCCTCATTCGGTTGGCTCGCATCCATCGGCCGTCTCCCTCTGCTTCAGTTCCTCGACGATGTGGTCCAGCGCGTCGAAACGCGAGGCCCAGAGCTTGCGGTAATCCTCGATCCAGGCCGTCTCGTCCGCGAGCCGGCTGCGGCCGAGCCTGCAGGTCCGCACGCGTCCGGCCTTCCGCGTCGTGACCAGCCCCGCCTCCTCCAGGATGCCGACATGCTTCTTCATGCCCGTGAGGGTCATCTGGAACGTGTCGGCGAGTTCCGTGATCGAGGCATCCCCGCGCCCGAGCCGTTCGAGCACGCCCCGACGCGTGGCGTCCGAGAGCGCCGCAAAAGAGACGTCGAGGCACGCTGCTAGAAACTGAACCATGTGGTTCAGTTTCTAGCAGGCCGGGCGACATCCTTCAAGGGACCGGGTCCGGGAGGGGGCCTCGCCCTGCCCGCCCGGACATCCCCGCCGCGTCCTACGCGACCTCCGCCAGATCCCCGAACAGCGACAGCACCACGGGGCGTCGGTCGAGGTTGTAGGTCGCCGCCTCCCGGGCGGCGCGGCCGAACCGTTCGGCGACCGCCACCAGGGCGGCGAGCCGGGCCGGCGGCTCGTCCCGGCGCCGGTCGAGCTCGCCCGAGACGAAGCGCAGCACCGCGTCCTGGGCCGCCTCGAACCGCGCCTCCGCGTCCCGGCCCGCCAGGGTCTCGGCCAGCTTGAGCACCCGGCCCCAGTCGGGATTGCGCGCCCGCGCCAGCAGGGTCTCGACCTCCGCCACGAGGCCGGCTGTGACCGGATCGAGCAGCGCCAGCGCCCGGGCGACCGAGCCCTCGCACAGGGAGAGCGCGCGGGCGAGGACCGCATCCTCGGGCTGGGGGAAGGGCGCGGGCAGGGCGCGCACCACCCGGGCGACGTCCTCGGCCGCGAGCGGGCGCAGCATCAGCGCCCGGCACCGGGAGCGGATCGTCGGCAGCAGGCGGCCGGGCTGGTGGGACAGGATCAGGAACAGCGCCCGCGGCGGCGGTTCCTCCAGCACCTTGAGCAGGGCGTTGGCGGCGTTGGCGTTCAGGTCCTCGGCGCTGTCGAGGATGCAGACCCGCCAGCCGGAATCCGCGGCCGTCGTGGCGAACAGGTCCAGCGCCCGGCGGACCATGTCGACGGAGATCTTGGTCGGCAGCGCCTTGGCGCCGGCCGTCCGGTGGCGGCGCAGGGCCACGAGATTCGGGTGCGACAGGCCCGCGACCTTGCCGGCGACGGGATCGTCCGCCGCCACGTCGAGCCCGGGCGGACCCCCGCCCCCGGGATGGGCGAGCAGGCGCCGCGCGACCCGGTAGGCCAGGGTCGCCTTGCCGATGCCGGGGCCGCCGCCGATCAGCCACGCATGGTGCAGGCGCCCGGCGGCGATCGCGCCCGCGAAGGCATCGGCGGCGGCCCCGTGGCCGACGAGACCGAGGGTCTCGCGCGGGCGCGGGATGCCCGGCAGGTCCCCGGGCTCGACGTCGTCGGCGGCGCGATCGATGGGCTTCATGGCGGCTGCCTACTGCGATGGGGCCGACAGGGGATAGGCCGATAGGGGCACGCGTTCACGCCGCATCGCCGCGGCTGCCCTCCCCCGGAAGCAGGTCGGGCAGGCGGGCCGCGACGGTCGCGCGGATCGCGGCCTCGACCGAATCGGGATCGCGGGCCGCGTCGATCACCGCGCAGCGCGCCGGCTCGGCCCGGGCGATCGCCAGGAATGCCTCCCGCAGCCGCACGTGGAAGTCGAGGGCTTCGGCCTCGAACCGGTCGGCCCCTTCCCCGGTCCCATTCCCGCCCCCCTGCCCCGCTCCCCGGGCGGCCGCGCGGGCGAGGCCGGCCTCGGGGGCCAGGTCGAGGATCAGGGTCAGGACCGGCCGGGTCGGGCCGACGACGACCCGCTCCAGGGCGGCGATGAGGCCGGGCTCCAGGCCCCCCGCGGCGCCCTGGTAGGCCCGGGTCGAGTCGATGAACCGGTCGCACAGCACGGTCTCGCCCCGCTCGAGCGCCGGGCGGATCAGCCGGTCGAGATGGTCGATCCGGGCGGCGCTGAACAGCAGGGCCTCCGCGAAGGGGCCGTAGGGCTTGGCGACGCCGTCGAGCAGCGCCGCGCGGATCTCCTCGGCCCGGGGCGAGCCGCCGGGCTCCCGGGTCACGCACACGCCCCGGCCGGACCGGGCGCGCAGGGTCGCGGCGAGGCGGGCGACCTGGGTCGACTTGCCGGCCCCCTCCCCGCCCTCGAAGGTGATGAAGGCGCCCCGCGCCTCCGCGGGATCCTCGAACCGCGGCACGATCACGCGCGCGGGGTCACGACGGGTTGGCGGCCCCGGCCCCGCCCCTGTCGCCGGCCTTGTCGCCGCTCCTGTCGCCCCCCTTGCCCGCCCGGTCCAGGGCCTTGCGGACGAGCCCGGTGCCGAATTCCAGCGCCGCGTCCATGGCCCGCTGCGGCAGCGTGCCGGGCTCCACGGCCGCGCCGGCATAGAGCGGCTGGTCGAGCGCCACCGTGTCGCCCCGCTGGATCCGCAGGGCGCCGACCCGCTGCCCCTCCTCCACCGGCGCGACGAGCGGCCCGGTATAGATCACCTTGGCGCTGACCCGGTCGCTGGAGCCGCGCGGCAGCAGCACCCGCACGGGCTTCTTCGCCACCAGGGGTACCGAGCCGGACTGGCCGCCGAACACCGAGGCCTCCGCGACCGTCTCGCCCGGCGCGAAGACCTGCCGGGGCTCGAAGGCCCGGAACCCCCACTCCATCAGCTTGCGCGACTCGGAGGCGCGGTCCCGGGCGGTCTTGAGCCCCGAGACCACCAGCACGAGCCGCTGGCCGTTCTGCACCGCCGAGCCGGTGAGCGCGTAGCCGGATTCCTCCAGGTAGCCGGTCTTCAGCCCGTCCGCGCCGATGTCGAGGGCGAGCAGCGGGTTGCGGTTCTGCTGGCGGATCTTGTTCCAGGTGAACTCCTTCTCGGCGAAGATCTTGTAGTAGTCCGGATAGGTGTCGATGATGTGCAGCGCGAGCTTCGCCATGTCCCGGGCCGTGACCTTCTGGTCGGGCGCCGAGTAGCCGGTGGCGTTGCGGAAGGTCGAGTTCGTCAGCCCGATCTCCTTGGCGCGCTGGTTCATCAGCCCGGCGAAGGCCTCCTCGGACCCGGCCATGTTCTCCGCGATGGTGATGGCCGCGTCGTTGCCCGACTGCACGATCAGGCCGCGGAGCAGGTCCGACATCTTGATGCGGCTGTTGACCTGCGCGAACATCGACGAGCCGCCGCCGCCCGCCCCGCCGCGCTTCCACGCGTCCTCGGTGACGGTGAACTCCGTGTCCATCGACAGGCGGCCGGATTTCAGCGCCTCGAACACGATGTCGGTGGTCATCAGCTTGGCCATGCTGGCCGGCGAGAACCGCTCGTCGGCGGCCTTCTCGAACAGGACCGAGCCGGAATCGGCGTCGATCAGGATCGCGTGGGGGGCGGCGGTCTGGAAGCCCTGCGCGGCAACGCCGGCGAGGCCCGCCCCGAGCGCGCAGGCGGCCGCGAGAAGGGTGAGAAAGGTCCTGCGCATCACCGTCGCGTCCCGCGCCTGTCCACCGGCCGAGGAAACCCCGCCCGCATCCGGATAACAAGCGTGACCATATTACGGTTTCGGCGCCGGATCGAATGCGAAATGCCGCATCGGCACCGGACGCCGTCCGCCCGGCCGGGCCGCGTCCGTCCTCAGTAGATCCCGGCCAGGCGGGCGTTCTTCGTCCCGGCGGGGCCCGCCGCGCGACCCGCCATCGCCGGCTTGGCGGCGCCGGCCTTGGGGGCCGCACCGGCCTTCCCGGGGGCGCCCGCCTGGGCGAGCGTGCCGGCCCTGGGCGGGGCTCCGCCGACGGGCGCGGCCGCCTTGGACGGGACCGCGGCGAGGCGCGCCAGGGCGAGCTTGGCGGAGGCGGGCATCGCCGCGGCGGGCGCCTTGGCGAGTTGCGTCGCGCCGGGCACGGGATGCCCGGTCCCGACCGCCTTCGGGGCGGTTCTGGCGGCCGCAGGCATGGCCTCATGCCCGGCCTCATGCCCGGCCCTATTCCCGGCCGCATGACCGGACGGCGGGGCGGCCTGGGCCAGAGCCGGGTTGAGACCCGCAACCTTCACACCCGCGGCCGGCACGCCCGCACCCCTGGAGCCCGCCTCCCGGGCCGCGGCGACCTGCACGGGCGCCGGGCGGAAGTCCCGCACCGGCGGGGCCGTGGGCTGCACCGCCGCCGGGACCGACACGGCGGCCGCGGCGAGCACGATCGGTGCGCGCACCGGCGCCCGCTCGGGCCGGGCGGCCGGAGTCGCGGCGGGCTCCTCACGCTCTTGGACACGCTCTTGAGCGGGCTTGAAGGCGAGGGGCTCGGGGGCCGAGCGCGCGTAGCGCTCGGGCTCCTCCGACGGGCCGAGATCGGCCACCATCACGGCGGAGCGCCCGGCCGGGCGCCCGTCGGTGCGCAGGCTGGCCAAGAGCTTGCGGTCGTCGCTGCCGGCGACCGAGGCCTTGCCGACATACTCGACCCGCACCCGCGCGGTGCCCTTGCGGTGGAAGCCCAGGGCATCGGCCGCCTCCTCCGAGACGTCCATGACCCGGCCCGCGTGGTAGGGGCCGCGGTCGTTGACGCGGACCACCATCGAGTAGCCGTTGTCGAGGTTGGTCACCCGGGCGTAGCTCGGCAGCGGCAGGGTCGGGTGGGCGGCCGCGATCGAGTGGCGGTCGAACACCTCGCCGTTGGCGGTCATGCGGCCGTGGAAGGCCGATCCGTACCAGGAGGCGAGGCCCTCGCGCACGTAGCCGTTCGGGTTCTCCTTCGGCACGTAGGTCTGGCCGGCCACCACGTAGGGTTTGCCGGTGTAGCGGCGTCCGCCGCCCTTCGGGATCACGTCGCCCTCGTTGTAGAGGCGCGGGCTCGCCTTGACGCCGTATTTCGGATCGACGCCGTTGCCGGCCGCCGCGAGCTTCTGCTGGGGAGAGGTGGCGCAGTTGGCGGTGGCCAGGGCCACGCCCGAGACGGCCATGAGCCGCAGGGCGAGGCGCGCCGGCCGGGGAAGCGTCGTGCGCACCATCGTGGGGGGTCACCAAACTCTACGCGTGGCCGGGGCCCGAACCGGACCGGAGGCGGCCGCGCCAAGGGGCCGCAACCGGGTCCACCCAGAATTGTAGCGGTCGCGTAAAGGAAGCCTGAACAAAGCCGGCCATCGGGGTTCAGAAACCCGGCCACGGCGGTGCCGGCAGCGCGTGTCCTGCAGGAGAGCACGGACACAGTCGGTGAGATGAACCAGAAGTTCGAAATCGCGGGGGCGTGCGGGTTCCCGCGCCGCGCCGGCGACGCCGCTCACGCAACGGCCCGGCACACCGGCCCTGGCGAAGCGCGGCGCCCCCTCGTCCAGGAGGAGAGGAGGACGCGCGCGTCAGCGGCCTTGCGCGTCGGTCAGCTGGGCGATGGACCGGGCGCCCCGCTGCTTGAACAGCAGGTCGAGGCCCTCCAGCATCAGGGCGTGCATCTTGGTCCGCTCGGCGTAGGCGAGGTCGCGGAGCTGGTCGTAGACCGGCGGCTCCAGGTAGACCGACATCTGGCGGGCGCGCTGCTTGAGCGTGGCGGCGGGCTTCGGCGCCGGGGGGGCGAGGGCCAGCGACACGATCTCGGCGCCCTGCGGCCGGGCCGCGGCCCCCTTCGCGGACAGAGCCTTGGCGGGCGGGTTCGCCGAGGCCACGATCGCCGCGAGGCTGAGCTTAGGCGGCTTGGACATGCTGGCCCGTCCTCAGGGACTGCGTGCGGCGCTCGATCCACGACCACAGGCGGCGGACCTCCCCGGCAGCCTGGCCCTTGGGGTTGAACTCGGTGACGCCCTGTCCCAGGCCGATCGCGTCTTGATGGTCGGTGCGCGACACGATGTTCACGTCCGGCAGGATTCCGAGCACCGCCAGGCCGTCCGCGGCGTCGCGGACGCGGTAGGAGCGCGGCGGGGTCTGGTTCAGCACGAAGGCGAACTTCTTCTCCAGCCGGTAGACCGCCGCCAGCGTCGGCTTGAAGGCCCGCAGGTCCGCGGGTGTCGGCCGGCACGGGATGATGCACAGGTCCGCCGCGCGGATCGCCGACAGCGTGCCGGTGGAATCGACACCCGGCGTGTCGATGAAGACGAAGTCGTAGGCGGAGTCGCGCAGGCGCTCCATCACGGCGTCGATCTGGGTGGCGTCGATCTGAGCCACCTCCGGACCGTCGGCGGTGCGGTGGTCGAGCCAGTCGGAGATGGTGGCCTGGCGGTCCATCTCCAGGATGCAGACCGTGTGGCCCGCCTCCCGGGCGGCCACCGCCAGGGAGATGCACAGCGTGCTCTTGCCGCTGCCGCCCTTCTGCGTGACGAAGGTGATCGCTTTCATCCTGGGCGTCCTCCAGAAGGCCCCGCGCGTCCCGTACCAGGCGCCAGCCGGCTCCGGCCGGCGCGCCGAGCGGGTCAACCTCAGGTGTCGAGATTCGCGGCCTGCCGCGATCCTGTGACCCAAGGATGCCCCGACGCACGGTGGGGCCATCATGGTTAACGACCCGTTAAGATCGCCACTCGCGCCGGCGACACGGATTCGGGTGGAAAGCTGGGCAGGTATCTAAACTTCAGGTTAAGATTTTCGGCACAGAATGGGTTAACAGCCTTTCCAGCGCCGTTCGAATACCGTAGCGTAGACAGGGCTGGCCTGAGGAGCGTGTCGGAGGTGAATACCTCAAGTTTAGAGACAATGGATGTCCCGGCGAGGAATGGCATGGCCGAAGCCCCGATCCCGCAATCCGTCCTGGACGCCTCCGGCGTGGTCGGAACGTGGGTCCACGATATCTGGGCCGGACAGCTGGCGCTCTCGGCCTCCCTGGCGGGTCTGCTCGGCCTCGACCCGGAGAAGGCCGCGGCCGGCGTGCCTCTCGAAGCCTTCCTCGACCGCACCCATCCCGAGGATCGCATCCGCATCGAGAGCTACCTGCACGCGGTGGCCGAGACCGGCGGCCCCATGGAGGCGGAATTCCGGACCCGCGACACCCGGACTGGCATCCGCACCCTGCTGCTGCGCGGCCGGATCGAGCGCGACCCCGCCGGCGGGGCGACCCGGGGCCGGGGCATCGCCATCGACCGGACGGAGGAGCAGGCGGCCAACCTCGTGCAGAGCGAGCGCGTCGTGAACCGGATGGCGGAGCACATCATCGCCCTGCGCGACCTCGCCCGCGCCCTCAACCGGCCGGCGCTCACGGACCGGATCGAGCACCTGATGATCGAGATCGGCTTCGAACTCGCCCGCTTCCTGCCCGAGCCCGAGGACGAGCCGCGCCACTGAGCCCCCGGACGCGCCCCTGACGGCGCCGCGCGCCCTCGATTGATCGCGCCCGGCCCGGCAAGCTACTGTCCCGGCAAAGACTTGCGGAAAGACTTTGCCGGGAGGACGGGAATGGCCCGCGACACGATCTACGACCGCGACCTCGACCGCGTGCCGGCCAACCACCAGCCGCTGACGCCCCTGCTCTACCTCGACCGGGCGGCGCGGGTCTTTCCCGACCACGTGGCGGTGATCCACGGCGCCCTGCGGCGGCCCTACCGGGACCTCTACGCCCGGGCCCGCCGCCTCGCCTCGGCGCTGGTCGGACGCGGGATCGGCCGCGGCGACACCGTGGCGGCCCTGCTCGCCAACACGCCCGAGATGATCGAGTGCCACTACGGCGTGCCGATGACCGGCGCGGTGCTCAACACCCTCAACACCCGCCTCGACGCCGAGGCGATCCGCTTCTGCCTGGAGCACGGCGAGGCCAAGGTGCTGATCACCGACCGGGAATTCGCCCGGACGGCCGCCGCGGCCCTCGAGGGCCTCGCGGCGAAACCCCTCGTGATCGACGTCGACGATCCGGAATACGACGGCCCCGGCGCCCGCCTGGGCGAGACCGACTACGAGGCCTTCCTGGCCGGCGGCGACCCGGAGCACGACTGGCAGCTGCCCGGCGACGAGTGGGACGCGATCACGCTGAACTACACGTCCGGCACCACGGGCGACCCGAAGGGCGTGGTCTACCACCACCGCGGCGCGGCGCTGCTCGCGCTCGGAAACGTCATCACGGGCGGGCTCGGCCAGCACCCGGTCTATCTCTGGACCCTGCCGATGTTCCACTGCAACGGCTGGTGCTTCCCCTGGACCCTGTCGGTCGTGGCCGGGACCCATGTCTGCCTGCGGCAGGTGCGGGCCGAGGCGATGTACCGGCTGATGGCCGAGCACGGGGTCACGCATCTCTGCGGGGCGCCGATCGTCATGCAGATGCTGATCAACGCTTCCGACGCCGAGCGCCGGGACCTGCGGACGCGCGTCGCCTTCTTCACCGCCGCGGCCCCGCCCCCCGAGGCGGTGCTCGCCGGCATGTCGGAGGCCGGATTCGACGTCACCCACCTGTACGGTCTGACCGAGAGCTACGGCCCGGCGGTGGTCAACGCCTGGCACGCCGACTGGGACGCGCTCGCGGCGGACCAGCGGGCGGCCAGGAAGGCGCGCCAGGGCGTGCGCTACCCGGTGCTGGAGGCCCTCGACGTGCGCGACCCGGAGACGCTGGAGCCGGTGCCCGCCGACGGGAGCACGATCGGCGAGGTGATGATGCGCGGCAACGTGGTGATGCGCGGCTACCTCAAGAACCCGGCGGCCACGGAGGCGGCCTTCAAGGGCGGCTGGTTCCGCACCGGCGACCTCGGGGTGAAGCACCCGGACGGCTACGTCCAGCTCAAGGACCGCTCGAAGGACATCATCATCTCGGGGGGCGAGAACATCTCGTCGATCGAGGTCGAGGATGCCCTGTTCAAGCACCCGGCGGTGGCCGCCGCCGCGGTGGTGGCCAAGCCGGACCCGAAATGGGGCGAGACGCCCTGCGCCTTCGTGGAGCTGAAGCCCGGCACCTCGCCCAGCGCCGACGAGCTGATCCAGTGGTGCCGGGGGCGGCTCGCCTCCTACAAGCTTCCCCGCCACGTGGTCTTCGGCGAATTGCCGAAGACCTCGACCGGCAAGGTGCAGAAATTCCTCCTGCGCGAGCGCGCCCGGCAGGATGAGGCCTGAGGACGAGGCGTGAGGCCTGCGGTCAGGCCTGCGGGGGATCCCGGCGGTCGGCCCGGACCGGGATCCGCACGGCCCGGGCGGCGCGCAGGTCGGCCGCGATCTGGGCGAAGAACGCCTGGATCGACACCAGGCTGAACAGGGCGATGGAGGCGACCAGGGCGGCGGAGACCAGGGTCTTGGCGGTTGCGGGATCCACGGCTTGGAGTCCTTGGTTCGGTCCCGCCCGGGCTGTCCGGGCGGGGGCGCCGCATCGGGCGTCCGATCTGCAAGGTGGGTGCTCCGCCGCGCCGACGCCAGCGTCGCCGTGGTCGCGCCAGGCATGCGCCTGGGTTCGGGCTCGGCCGGGATCGCGGTTGCCGGATGCGCGAAGGCCGGGCGCGATATTCGGACCTGACGTGCGGGGCGGTGCAGCTTTCCCGGTTGGCCGAGCGTTGCGTTTCCCGCAATAAGCGCCCGCGCGGAGCAGGGCGCATCCGGGAGGGACGGCATGGCCGGCAACGGCATCGCGAACGGCGCCCGGGTGGCGTTGCTCGCCGCTCAAGGGGTGATCCTGGGAATCACCTTGGCGGCAGGGGCGGCGCTGGCCCAGGGGACGGTCCCGGCCCAGATACCGGCCCAGATACCGGCCCAGGCGACCTCGCAGGCCCGGCCCGCCGCCCAGGGGGGACCTCAGGGCCCGTCGCAGGCGACGGTGCAGGCCACGGCGCAGGAGCCGGGCGAGCCGGTGACCCGGGCGGGCTACTTCTACATCGGCGGCCGCTACGAGAAGCTCGGCGACAAGACCGTGATGGTCGGCCAGATGTTCGTGCAGTCCCGCACCCCGGCCCGGATCACGCAAGCCTACCCGGTGGTGATGGTCCACGGCCTCGCCCAGACCGGCGTGAACTTCCTCGCCACCGCGGACGGCCGCCCGGGCTGGGTGCAGCGCTTCGTCGAGAGAGGCTACCAGGTCTACGTGGTCGATCAGGTGGGACGCGGGCGCTCGGGCACCAACCCGGAGGTCTACGGACCCTACGACCGGCTGGGCACCCGCAGCCTGGAGCGGACCCACACGGCGCCCGAGGTCTACGACCTCTACCCGCAGGCCAAGCTCCACAATCGCTGGCCGGGCGGGGCCGGCGTGCAGGGCAATGCCGGGTTCGACCAGTTCTTCGCCAGCCAGGTCCCGTTCCTGGCCAACAGCCAGCAGACCGAGGAGCTGGTCGACCCCGCCCTGGTGGCGCTCCTCGAGAAGGTCGGGCCGGCGATCCTGCTCACCCACGGCCAGGCGGCCCTGTTCGGCTGGGCGGCCTCGGACGCCCGGCCCGACCTCGTGAAGGCGCATGTGGCGGTCGAGCCGAGCGGGCCGCCCTTCTTCGACGTGCAGTTCCGCGGCGGCAAGGACTTCTGGGAGAAGGCCGGGGACGGGCGCGCCCGCGCCTATGGGCTGACCCGCATGCCCCTGACCTTCGATCCGCCCGTCAAGGCGCCCGAGGACCTGATCGTGGCGCAGCAGGCCAAGGCGACGGCCGACGGGGCCGTGCGCTGCTGGCTGCAGGGCGAGCCGGCCCGGACCCTGCCGAACCTCGCCAAGGTGCCGACCGTGGTGGTGACCGCGGAGGCCTCGTTCCACGCCACCTACGATGCCTGCACGGTCGCCTTCCTGGCCCAGGCCGGCGCCAAGCCCGACGTGATCCGGCTGGCCGACCGGGGCCTGAACGGCAACGGCCACATGATGATGCTGGAGACCAACAGCGATGCCGTGGCGGATCTGCTGGCCGGCTGGATCGCGGGCCGGGCGCGGTAGGCCGGGCCGGTAGGCCGATCGCGCGCCGGTTCCGGACCGTCGCGTCCCCTGACACGTGCCTGACCTTTCGGGCTGCCGGCCTTCGCTACCGAGGCGTGTCGCCACGGCAACAGCCGTCGCCTGAAGCGCGAGGGCCGCTTGCGATGAAGCGTGGCTGCGCGTACTCCGGGTTGAAGAAAAATCAATCCCCCCAGCAGTTTAGCACAATTCTAAACAGCGCGGCAGCGACGTCGGGACCGGTTCCGGCGCGTGCGGCCGGCTGCCCGCTTCGTCGCACACGGCCAGGTCCCATGAGAGTCGCTCACCCCCGTTCCGGCGCCCTGCGTGCCCTCCTTGCCGGCGCCTCGCTCGCCGTCCTGGTCCAGGCTGCGCCGAGCTTCGCCCAGGACGCGACGCCGCCGCGCCCCCGGGCGAACAACCCGGCCAACCAGACCGCGCAGGGAAGCGTGCAGCTCGAGGAGCTGAGCGTCACCGGCCAGGGCGGGCCGGTCGTCGCCGGACCGGTGCGGGAGGATCCGCGCGGGCCGATCACCGGCTTCGTCGCCAAGCGCTCGCTCACCGCCACCAAGACCGACACGCCGCTGATCGAGACGCCGCAATCGATCACCGTGATCGGGCGCCAGCAACTCGACGCCCAGAAGCCCCAGTCGGTCTCGGAGGCGATCCAGTACGCGCCGGGCGTGTTCGGCAGCCCCTTCGGCCCGGATACCCGCCAGGACTTCTTCCTGATCCGCGGCTTCACCACCAACGACACCGGACTCTACAAGGACGGGCTGCAACTCCTGAACTTCGGCTTCGGCGGCTTCCAGCTGGAGACGTTCGGCCTGGAGCGCATCGAGGTGCTGCGCGGACCCGCCGCCGTGCTGTTCGGCGCCGGCAATCCGGGCGGCGTCGTCAACCTCGTGTCCAAGCGCCCGCCCCTCGACCCGCTGCGCTACATCGAGGCCGGAGGCGGCTCCTTCGGGCAGAAGTACCTCGCCTTCGACCTCGGCGGCCCGGCCGACGCGGAGGGGCACTGGTTCTACCGCCTGACCGCCATCGGGCGGAACGGCGGCACCCAGGTCGACGGCGTCGAGGACAACCGCGGCTACATCGCGCCGTCCTTCACCTACAAGCCCGACGGGGCCACGACCTTCACGATCCTGTCGAGCTTCCAGCACGACGAGACCGGCCGCATCAACGCGTTCCTGCCCTATTACGGCACCGTGCGCCCGCAGGCCGAGGGCCTGCGCATCCCGCGCTCGTACAACACCCAGGACAACATCCAGAACCGGTACCGGCGCACCCAGGCCTTCATCGGCTACGAGTTCGAGCACGTCTTCAACGACGTCTGGACGGTGCGCCAGAACGCCCGCTACGCGATCTCGCAATCCTACGACAACTCCCTCAGCGGCGGCATCGGATACGTCGACCCGGTCACGCAGACCCAGCTCAGCCGCTACCGTTTCCAGGCGGCCTCGACGGCACGCCAGTTCAACGTCGACACCCAGGCGATCGCGCGGTTCGACGACGGCCTGTTCGCCCACACCTTCCTGATGGGCGTCGACTACAAGTATTTCAGCCTGAACGACAATCAGGGCACGTTCTTCGGCGTCGACCCGTTCAACCTCGCGGCGCCGAACTTCGTCAGCCCCGCCGGGCCGGTCTCACCCTACCTCATCAACTTCGACCAGTTCCAGCAGACCGGCCTCTACGTGCAGGATCAGATCAAGCTCACGCCGCAGCTGACCCTGATCGCCTCCGGCCGCGGCGACTTCACCACCAACGAGGTCAACAACAAGCTCGCCAGCCCGATCTCCCGCACGACCCAGAACGCCAACGCGGCCACCGAGCGCTTCGCGCTGATCTACAACTTCGACTTCGGCCTCGCGCCGTACGTCTCCTACGCGACCTCGTTCAACCCGCAGGTGGGCACGAACGCGTTCAGCCAGCCGTTCAAGCCGACCACGGGCGAGCAGTACGAGGCCGGCGTGAAGTACGAGCCGCCGGGGACGAACCTGTTCGTCACGGCCGCGTTCTTCGACCTCGCCCTCAACAACTCGCTCACCACCGACCCGAACAACGTCTTCAACTCGCTCCAGCTCGGGCTGACGCGCTCGCGGGGCTTCGAGGGCTCGCTCACGGCGAGCCTCACGCCGGAGCTCAACGTGGTCGCCTCGGTGACGACCTACGACCTGAAGATCGAGCGGGGCGACAATGTCGGCCGGACGCCCGCGGGCGTGCCGCAGACCTTCGCGTCGGTGTTCGGCGACTACACGATCCCCACGGGCGAATTCGCGGGCTTCGGCTTCGGCGGCGGCGTGCGCTACGTCGGGTCCTCCTTCGCCAACACCGACAACACGCTGAAGGTGCCGGAGCGCGTCCTGTTCGACACGCTGGTCCACTACACCAGCGGCAACTGGCGCTTCGCCATCAACGCCGCGAACATCTTCGACAAGCGCTTCGTCTCGTCCTGCACGTCGATCAACGCCTGCTTCTACGGCGAGGCGCGGCGGGTCACGGCGAGCCTGAGCTACAAGTGGTGAGGCGGGGGGCTTGGCGCGCTCTCCGCCGAAGTGGAGACCGGTTCGGCGAGAGCGCGCCACGACAAAGGCTTAGAGCCGCGCCTGATTGCGACGCGCATGGTACACGACAATGCGCTGTACCAAGTCGATCCACTCAAACCCCCTCATCCTGAGGTGACCGCGTCAGCGGGCCTCGAAGGAGGGCTCCAGGGATCGCGCAGGCTTCTGGAGGGCTCCTTCGATGCCTCCGCTCCGCTCCGGCACCTCAGGATGAGGTGGTGGGTGGGATGACCGGTCCGAGAGCTTCCCGGTCTTGTGTCGTGTCTCGATTGTAACGCGATCGGTCTCGGCTCTAGCGGCGCGCCCCGATCGACCGGCCGCAGCTTCCGCGCCGGTGGCCCGCGGCGGGCGTAGCGGATGCCGCTTCGCCCGCCGCCGTCAACGATGACGACGTCCCCGAAAGCCCGCGGAGCCGGAACCGGTCCGGACCCGTCAGCGGTGATGGCGGTGGTAACGGTGATGCCGGTGCATCCGGTGGGCGCGGTGCCGCATCATCCGCGATTCCATCCGGGCGTTGCGGTGCATGCCGCCGAAGCGGCCGTTGCCCTGCGCGGCGGCGTTCCGGTCGAGGCCGTCGCCCGGCGAGGCGAGGCTCGGGCTCGCGGCGCCGAGGACGAGGCCGAGCGCGAGCGTCGCGCCGAGGATGATCTTGTTCATGGGACGAATGTCTCTCCGCGACCCAGCGCCGCGCGGACCGAACGGATTAAAATCGGCCCGGTTCCGGCGCGGCCGGGGATCGTGCCGCGGCATCCTGCGGCAGGGAACGTCGGCGCTGTCCGATCGGGCCCGCTCACTCCGCGATGGCGAACAGGGTCAGCGGTCCGGGCAGCACCGCCTGCGGCACCGGGACGGCCCGGATCCCCACCGGCAGCGTTCCCTCGAGCAGATCCATGAAATCCCCTGAGGCGGCGAGCGCGATCTCGGCCGCCTTGGCCTGCGTCTCGATCCGCGCCAGGGCGTTCATCGCCGGACCCAGCACCGTGTACTCGGCCCGCACCCCGTCGTCGAAGACGCCGACCAGGAGGTCGCCCGCGTGCAGGGCGACCACGACCCGCACGGTGAACAGCCCCTCCCGCGCCCGCTCGGCGTTGAGGGCGGCGATCCGATCCCGGATCGACAGGGCGCAGGCCAGAGCCGCGCGCGCCTGGGCGTCGGGCCGGTCGAGCACGAACTGCACCAGCACGGCGTCGCCGATATACTTGTCGACCAGGCCGCCCTGCTCCGCCACCGCCGCCTGCGCGGCCGCCCGGACCGCCAGCAGGGCCTTCACCATGGCCTCGGGCGGGTGCTCGCGGGAGAGCCGGGAGAAGCCGCGGATGTCGAGGATCATCAAGCAGGCGTGGCGCCGGTGGATCCCGAGGCCGGAATCGCCGTCCTCGGCGGCGAGGTCGAGGGCGACCGTGTCGGGGACGAACCGGGCGAGCTGGGTCCGCTCGTGCTCCATGCGCAGAGCCCGGGCCACCGCGGCGCGGAGGCGGATCATGCCGTCGATCACCAGGAGGCCCGCCGCCATGAAGGTGGCGAGCCCGGTGATCTGCGCGGTCGGGAAGGTGTCGGCGTTGGGGAACAGGTCCGGATGCACCAGCCCGACCAGGAAGGCCGCGCTCCAGCAGACCGTGACCAGCCCGCAGAACACCAAGGTCTGGGCCACCCGCATGCTCAGGCCGGTCTGGAGCAGGAGCAGGAAGGCGGGCAGGCGGCTCACCGCGTCGGCGCCGAGGCCCGCCCCGCCCCCGGCCATCATGTGCTCGATGATCACGTAGACGGCGAGCCCGGCGTTGAGCCCGGTGCCGGCCCAGCTGTAGGCGTTGGCCGCGGGGCCGCCGCCCCGCTCCCGGAGCCCGAACCAGACCGTGCCGAGGCCGTAGAGGCCGAGGATGAACCAGTGGCTCAGGGCGTGGAGCGAGCCGTCATAGGCCTGCGCCGCCATCAGCAGCACCAGCACGATCACCACCCGGAGGCCGAGCAGGCGCAGGCCGCCGCCGGCCTGCATCGCCCGCAGCACCGCCGCGTCGTCGGATCCCGGTTCCGCGCGGCCCTCGGCCGGAGACCGCGCGGGCTGCAGCGCGGCGAGCGTCGGGTTGCCGGCGCTGCCCGAGGCCATCAACCGCCCCGGCCGAGGCGCCGGGCCGCCGCGAAGCGGTTGAGGAAGCGCGGCTCCTTCTCGGGGGCGATCCGGACCGCGAGGTGCAGGGTGCCGTCGGCCTCCGACCGGCGGTCGAGGATCTCGGCGTTCTCGTAGAGCCAGTTCAGCGCGGCCCCGTCCTCCGGGGGCAGCGACACTGCGAAGCTCGCGCGGTTGCGCCCGATCCGCGCCTCGATCCGGCTGGCGAGGGCGGCGAGCCCCTCCCCGGTCAGGGCCGAGACCAGGACCGGCGCGGCGCTGTCGCGGTCGTTGCGGGCCTTGGCCTGGCCGCTGAGGTTCAGGAGCCGGGTGCGCTCGCCGTCGTCGAGGAGGTCGGCCTTGTTCCAGACCTCGATGATCCGGTCCGCCGTGGTCTCGATGCCGAGCTCCCGCAGGACCTCGCCGACATCCTCGGCCTGCGCCTCGGAATCGACGTGGGCGACGTCGCGCACGTGGAGCAGCACGTCGGCCTCGATGGCATCCTCCAGCGTCGCCCGGAAGGCCGCGATCAGCGGCGTCGGCAGGTCGGAGATGAAGCCCACCGTGTCGGACAGGATCACGGTCTCGCCGTGGGGCAGCTTGGTCGCCCGGGCGGTGGGGTCGAGGGTGGCGAACAGCATGTCCTTGGCGGTGACCTCGGCGCGGGTCAGGGCGTTGAACAGGCTCGACTTGCCGGCGTTCGTGTAGCCCACCAGCGCGACGATCGGGTACGGCACCCGTGCGCGGCTCTGCCGGTGCAGGCCGCGGGTGCGCACCACCGCGTCGAGATCGCGCTCGATCCGGGTCATGCGCTCCTGGATCATGCGCCGGTCGGCCTCGATCTGGGTCTCGCCGGGGCCGCCCAGGAAGCCGAAGCCGCCGCGCTGACGCTCCAGATGGGTCCAGGATCGGACGAGCCGGGACTTCTGGTAGGCGAGGTGCGCGTGCTCCACCTGGAGCGTGCCCTCGCGCGTGGAGGCGCGCCGGCCGAAGATCTCCAGGATCAGGCCGGTGCGGTCGATGACCTTGGCGCCCCAGGCCTTCTCGAGGTTGCGCTGCTGCACGGGCGAGAGGGCGCAGTCCATCACGACGAGGCCGATCTCGCGGGCGCGGATCAGGCCGGCGATCTCCTCGACCCGGCCCTTGCCGAGATAGGTGGAGGGGCGGATCCGCGGCAGGCTGACGGCGAGGCTCTCGACCACGTCGAGCTCGATCGCGGCGGCGAGCCCGGTCGCCTCGTCGAGGCGGGCCTCCACGGAGCGCGTGGGCGTCACCGGTCCGTGCCCGGCTCCCGCGGCGCCCCGCGCGAGGTAGGGGCCGATCACCAGGGTGTGGGTCGCCGCGGCGATCTCGCCCTCGGGGGCGGCCTGCGCCTGGAGGCGGGCTTCGCCGGACGTCAGCGTTTCGGTCATACGGCCTTTGGCACCGCCGGTCGGCTGGCGGCTTCGTTCGAGAGGTCGGATCCGTCAGAATGGGGATGCGGGCGGGCCGGGCCAAGGCTTGGGGCCGGAAACGCAGCGGATATCCGCGAGGGCGCGGATTGCGCACGTCCTTCCTCCCCCTCGCCGGGCTCGCAGATTCGCATCCTTGACCGACGCGCGCTCTCCTCCCCCTTGTGGGGAGGAGTTGGAGGTGGGGGTGGTGCAGGATCGAGCGGTGCGGTGCCTTCTGCACCACCCCCACCCCTGGCCCCTCCCCACAAGGGGGAGGGAAAAGCGCCCATTTTTCAGAGCGTTGGTCTCAGACCCAGACGTGTGAATATCGTAACCTTTGCAAGGGGAGGAGACGCGCGGATCTACCTCGCCCCAACCCCACCGAAAACTCACGCCTTCTCGGCGGTCTCGTCCGGCTCGAACAGCTGCACCGGGTGGCCCGGCATGATCGTGGAGATCGCGTGCTTGTAGACCAGCTGCGAGTGCCCGTCCCGGCGCAGCAGCACGCAGAAATTGTCGAACCACGTCACCACGCCCTGGAGCTTGACGCCGTTGACGAGGAAGATGGTCAGCGGGATCTTGTTCTTGCGGACATGATTGAGAAAGGTGTCCTGAAGGTTCTGTGCGCGTTCGCCCGCCATCTTCTTGGCCTTCTTGTTGTCCCGGCTCGCTCCGTCCGGGATGGGTCTGCCGCGCGCCGGATCGTCCGACCTTCCCGACCGCGGCTGTGTATACAAGCACCATGATCTGGTGAAAGCGTGGGCGCAAGCAACCCCCGCGCCGGCCTCATCCGTGACGGATCGGCACCGCTCTCACCGCATCCCCCCGGCCGCCCGTCTCACGGACCGATGCCGAGGGATTTCAACTTACGGTGCAGGGCCGAGCGCTCCATGCCGATGAACTCGGCGGTGCGCGAGATGTTGCCGGAGAACCGCGCGATCTGCGCCACGAGGTACTCCCGCTCGAAGATCTCGCGGGCCTCCCGGAGCGCGAGGCTCATCAGCTTCTCGCCGCCCGCGCCGCCCGGCGTCGTCGGCACCAGGGCGCCGATCTCGGAGGGCAGCATCTCCGAGGTGACCTCCTGCTCCGGGTCGGCCTGGGTCAGGATCATCAGCCGCTCGACGTTGTTCTTGAGCTGGCGGACGTTGCCGGGCCAGTTGTGCGACTGCAGCACCGCCATCGCGTCCTCGGCGATCCGGCGCTTGGGCAGGCCGGTCTGGGACGAGATGTTGTCCATGAAGAACTGGATCAGCTCGGGCACGTCCTCCCGGCGCTCCGACAGGGCCGGCACCCGGATCGGCACCACCGACAGGCGGTGGAACAGGTCCTCCCGGAACCGGCCCGCGGCGATCTCCTCCTGAAGATCCCGGGATGAGGACGAGATGATGCGCACGTCGACATGCACCCGGGTGGTGCCGCCGACCCGCTGGAAGTTCTGGTCGACGAGGACGCGCAGGATCCGGTTCTGGGTCTCCCGCGGCATGTCGGCGACCTCGTCGAGGTAGAGGGTGCCGCCATGGGCTTCCTCCAGGGCGCCGACCCGCCGGCCGCTCTCGCCCTCGACCCCGAACAGCTCCGCCTCCATGGTCTCGGGCAGGATCGCGGCGGCGTTCAACAGCACGAACGGGCCGTTCGAGCGGGCCGAGGCCTTGTGCAGGCTGCGCGCCGCGAGCTCCTTGCCGGAGCCCAGCGCCCCGGTGATCATCACCCGGGCGTTGGTCGGCGCCACCCGGTCGAGGGTCTGGCGCAGCTGGTTGATGGCGAGCGACGCGCCGACGATCCGGTTGGTGGCGCCGGAGCGCGCCGTCAGGTCGCGGACCTCCCGCCGGAGCCGCGAGGCCTCCAGCGCCCGCTCGGCCACCAGGATCAGCCGGTCCGCCTTGAACGGCTTCTCGATGAAGTCGTAGGCGCCCGCCTTGATGGCCGAGACCGCGGTCTCGATGTTGCCGTGGCCCGAGATCATCACCACCGGCAGGTCGGGGTTCGCCGCCTTGATCAGGTCGAGCACCTGCAGGCCGTCGAGCCGGGAGCCCTGCAGCCAGATGTCGAGGAAGACGAGGTGCGGCCGGCGCGCCTCGATGGCGGCGAGCGCCTCGTCCGAGCCGCCGGCCGTGCGGCAGCGGTGGCCCTCGTCGTCCAGGATCCCGGCGACGAGGTCGCGGATGTCGGCCTCGTCGTCGACGATCAGGATATCGGCGCTCATGCGTGCATCTCCGCGATCCGGGGGGCCGTCGACGCGGCGCCCTTCTCCTCTGTCGTGACGGGTAGGGTTTCAGACGGCGCCGCCGCCGGCTCGGGCCCGTGCTCGCGCGGGACCCGCATCCGCACCTGGCCGCCGCGGCCGGCGGGATTGTCGTTCAGCTCGATCCCGCCGCCGTGCTCCTCAAGCACCTTGCTCACGATGGCAAGCCCCAGCCCCGTCCCACCCTCGCGGGTGGTCATGTAGGGCTCGAGCAGCCGCTGGCGGCCCTCGGCGGGGAAACCCTTGCCGTTGTCGGTGACGGCGATCACCGCGAACCCGTCCTCGACGGCGAGGCTGAGCGAGATCTTGCCCTTGCCGAGCTCGGCCTCCGGTACCTCGGCCACCGCCTCGACGGCGTTCTTGAGGATGTTGGTGATCACCTGGCTGAGCAGCCGGATGTCGAAGGCCGCCACGATCTTCTCCGAGTTCGCCGCCCCGCCCTCCGCCGCACCCGTCTGGGCCGAGAACGCGAAGTCGATGTCCGGGTGCGCGACCCGCATCATGAACAGGTTCTGCTTGGCGATCTCGGTGAGGTCGTTCGGCGCGATGGCGGGCTTGGGCATCCGCGCGAAGGCCGAGAACTCGTCGACCATGCGCTTGATCTCGTCCACCTGCCGGACGATCGTGGCGGTGCATTGGTCGAACACCTCCTTGTCGGCGGTGATGACCTTCCCGTACTTGCGCCGGATCCGCTCGGCGGAGAGCTGGATCGGGGTCAGCGGGTTCTTGATCTCGTGGGCGATGCGGCGCGCCACGTCGCCCCAGGCGGAGCTGCGCTGCGCCTGGACGAGGTCGGTGATGTCGTCGAGCGTCACCACCGAGCCGCGCGAGGCCCCCTGCGCCTGCTCGCTCGTGACCCGCACCGTGATGGTGCGCTCCCCCCGCGAGCGGGTGAGCTGGACCTGCTGCTGCTGCAGGCTGCGCGGGCGCGCCTCGCTCTCGGCGAGCACGGGGGCGAGCTCCGGCACCGCGCGGGCCAGCGGCTGGCCGACCAGGGCGTCGCTGGCGAGGTCGAGCATCCGCTCTGCGGCCGGGTTGGCGATGGTGACGAAGCCCGCTGCGTCGAGGCCGATCACCCCCGGCGAAACGCCCGACAGCACGGCCTCGGTGAAGCGGCGGCGGGTGTCGATCAGGTCGCTCGCGGCGATCAGGCCGGCGTGCTGGCGGCGCAGCTCCTGGGTCATCTTGTTGAAACTCTCGCCGAGATGGGCGAGGTCGCCGCTGGTCTTCTTGGTCGGCACCTGGGCGTAGAAATTGCCCGACGCCACCTGATCGGCGGCGTTGATCAGCCGGCGGATCGGCGCCACGAACCGGTTGGCGAAGTTCATGCCGAACCACACCGCCGAGAGCAGCGCGATCAGCGCGATCAGCAGGAACACCGACGCGAAGGTGATCTGGATCGAGCGGCGCAGCGAGTCGTAGGTGAGGTACTCGGCCGCCGCCGCCCGGGAGACGCCGGGGAAGTCGATGGCGAGCTGGCTCACCTCCCGCTGCACCATCAGCACGGCGTCGTCGTAGGCCGGCATGCGCAGCAGCGCGGCGAAGACCCGGCCCTCCGTGGGGAGCAGGCAGATCGGGTCGGCGGAGTTCGCCGCGTCCTCGAAGGCCGCCGCCGAGGGCAGGCGGTTCGTCTTCAGGACGTCGATCTTGGCCCGGGCCACCACCTCGGTGGGCCCGCGCATGATCTGCGCCACCGGCAGGCCGAGATTGGTCGCCCGGGTGGTCAGGAAGGTCTGGAACCAGTCCCGGTTGACGTCGAAGTTCGGCCGCGCGCGGGTGAGGTCGTCGGCGAGGATGCGGATCTCGCGGGCGAGGCTCTGGCACTGGTTCTCCTGGTAGGCGTCGGCCACCTCCACGGATTTCAGCACCACGTCGCGGACCCGGTCGGTGAAGCCGAGCGACAGGCCCCGGTCGATCGTCACGGACGCCACCACGGCGAGCAGGATCGTCGGCAGGATCGCGATCAGCGAGAACAGGCCGACGATGCGGGTGTGCAGCCGCGCCACCGCGGCGTTGGCCTTGCGGGCGTGCAGGAAGACCCGCGCCTCCCAGGCGATGATGACGGCGAGGCCGAGCACCAGGACGGCGTTGATGGCGAGCAGCGTCACACCGTAGGCGGGCGTCGGCGTCACCCGGATCACGCCGGCCAGGATCAGGAAGGTTGCCAGCGCCGAGACCAGGGCGATGATCACCATGGCGGCGCCGATCCAGCCCGGACCGCGCGGTCCGGGACGCAGGGACTCCGCCAGTGACGCGTCGGGGCCCACCCCCTCGCCGATCCCCTCGGGGTCGGTCGACGGGCCTTCCTCTGTCCGTGAGCGTCTCAGGAACGGCATGACTGGTGCAGGGCCACAACAGTGTGGCGGAATTAATACGAATTCGGACCGGGCGGCCACGGCCGGCTCGGCAATCCGTCGCAGCGTGCGGCAGCGGACGGAGCACATCCGTATGGCGGAGGACCTCTTGGGGCTACCCTCCGGCCGAAAGGGGGGCGTGTTGACATGCCCGGTCTCGGCCCGATCGTTCAGGGCAATCCGAAGTGTCTGCGTCTCGGGAGATTGAATACGCGGTCCGGCTGCGAGAAGATCCTGAACGAGCGTTGGCCTAGCAGCGGATGATATCGCGCGCCGGTCGTAAAATCTGTCGTGCGACAACTGGGGCCAAGCTAGATGGCGTCTCGCATATACTCTCGATCGACCGGAGGGGGCGTCGCATGGGCGACCGCGTGGCAATCGTGCCGGTGATGGCGCTGCCCCGGGGCCGCGCCTGCGGGGCGGGGCGGTGAGCGCCGCGATCCGCGTCGGCCTCATCGGCTACGGATATTCCGGCCGGACCTTCCACGCGCCGCTGATCCGGTCCGTCGCGGGCCTCGAACTCCGCATGATCGGCTCGCGCGATCCCGCCAAGGTCGAGGCCGACCTTCCCGGCGTGACGGTGGTCCCCGACCCGAACGCCGTCGCCGGGTCGGAAGCCGTCGATCTCGTGGTGATCGCCGCACCCAACCACAGTCATGCCCCCCTGGCGCGGGCTGCCCTGGCGGCGGGCAAGCACGTCGTCGTCGACAAGCCCTTCACCCTCGATCTGGCCGAGGCCCGCGCCCTGCGCGCGGCGGCGCGGAGCCGGGACCGGCTGCTCGCGGTCTTCCACAACCGCCGTTGGGACAGCGACTTCCTGACCGTCCGCAGGGCCATCGACGCGGGCGTGATCGGCCCGGTGCGGCACCTCGAATCCCATCTCGACCGGTTCCGACCCCGCGTGCGCGACCGGTGGCGGGAGAATGCCGGGCCCGGCAGCGGGATCTGGTACGATCTCGGCCCGCACCTCGTGGATCAGGCGCTCCAGCTCTTCGGCCTGCCCGATCGGGTGACCGCGAACCTCGCACAGCTCCGGAACGGCGCGCGGTCCGACGATTGGGCCCACGCGGTGCTGGACTATCCGGGCCTGCGGGTGGTGCTGCACGCGAGCATGCTGGTCGCCGGCGGATCGCCCCGCTTCGTGGTCCACGGCGAGGGCGGCAGCCTGATCAAGCACCGTGCCGATCCGCAGGAGGGGCAGTTGCTGGCCGGACTGGCCCCGGGCGCGCCGGGATGGGGCGCAGATCCGGACGAGCTGGAGATGCACGACGGTTCGGGTGCGGTGACGCGCATGCCCGCCGTGGCCGGGGATCAGCGGCTGTTCTACCGGAGGGTGGCGGAGACGCTGCTGCGCGGCCCGGTCGACGATGCGGCGCTGGAGGCGGTGCGGGTGATGGCATGCCTGGAGGCGGCCCATATCTCGGCCCGCACCGGGAGGTCGGTCGCCCCCGCGGTTGCGCTGGACGAGCGCGGACCCTGAGGGGCGCGACCTTTGCGCGCTCCTCCACTCTGGGCGGCGGCCCGCGGCCGGCCGGATCTTGACCCTGCCCGCGGTGGGCCATAACCCCGGAACCGGAGGCGAACGGGGTCTGGTGGCCCTCCTGGTCTTCAAAACCAGTGGTACGCCAACAGCGTACGGTGGGTTCGATTCCCATCCGCTTCCGCCAGAAACCGGTCCACCGGCACCCGCGATCGTCCAGACACCGTTGCTCCGGAAGCAGCCGCTCGGATCAACCGCCCGAGAGCGTCCGCCGGTGTTCGGCCAGATCCACGCTCAAGGTGCGGAGGCGGATGCTGTGCCGGATAAGCGCAAACCTCGTTGACGAGAACCTGCAGGTCCCGGTGCGCCCTCCGAAGGACCTGATGCCCCAGGGTCGGATGATGAGGGCGTTCCGGGCATCGCAGCAGGGATCGCGGATGTCGGCGCACGATTCGGAGGCGCGGTTGCCGAGCCGGTCGCCGCGCATGAACCGTCACAGGTCCTCATCCCGAGCCTGTCGAGGGACATCGGCAAACCAGGTCTCCATCGGCTTGCCGCCAACGGTCTGCGTGATCGCCTCCGGACGTGCAGGGGGGCTCTCTAAAGACCGGGTTGGCCTCCGGATGCCGGGCGCGGTGGCGCAGGTGGACGAAGCATTTGCGTCCCGCCCATCGGTGCGACGACAGCATGCGTTCACGCTCAGCTCCACTTTGTCGCGGCGTCCTCCAGTCACTCTCGACACGTATCAAGCATCCTATTAACGGTACGGCGTCGAATGGGGTGAGTCGATGATAAGATTTATAATGATATTATTATCTTCATCGACTTTCCTGTCCGGGCCGGCTTTGGCGCGTCTCAAAATAGACGATTTGGCGTCCTCATGGCCGCGTGCGTCGATGTCCGACAAGATCGATTTCACCAACCGCATGGGAAAGGCGATGAGCGCTCTCTCGCCCGATCTGACACACGAATACTTCATGCGTTGCCTGGAAGAGACTGCCAATGTCGGCGATACGAAGCAGCTGACGCTGAGCGACATGGTCCGCACATGCGTGTCGCTCCAGGGCGCTCCCCCCTCCGATGATCCCTGATCCGTCCGGTGTTCGCCGCACCCGTCAGAGCTTGGCGGGAATGGCCATGTCGGCCATTGGCGGCGCTCTTCCGTGTGGCGCCTTCTGTTCACGTCGATCGTCTCGGCCGCGGTCCTTGTGGCGCTGACGGTCGCCTTCATCGTCCGATCGAGCCCATCCGAGACGGGTTCGGGCCCGGTTCCGGTCGGGGCTGGACACATGGTTGCCACGCCCCGGACGGCGACCGCGGCCCTGTTCTGCGCGTTCAACACCGTCTCCCGCCAGACGCCCCCGACCGGCTTCTCTTCCCGCGCCGCGGTCCAACCGGAGGAAACCCGCCATGCAACGTCACGCGATCCTGGGGGCGGCCGCCGTCCTGATCCTGAGCGCAGCCACCGCCCGCGCCGAGGCGCCGCCGGATCTCCCGGCTCCCAAGCGAAACGCCGCCAAGATCGCCGGTCTCGTCGGCTTCGTGAATGTTCATTGCGGGCAGCTTCGGACCGACAGTGACAGGTTCAAGCGCGCCGTTCAGGCGCTGGGCGTCGATCCGGCCGAGCTCGACCGGGATGCTCTGCTACTGGAGGCGCGGTCCTATCTCGCCGCGTACGAGAAGGACGTCCCGAGCAGCTGCCAGCGGGCGGACGATCTGTTCGGCCCGGGCGGCAAGGTCATTCCCGGCCTGTTCCTCCCGCGGTAGGGGCGCATCCCGGAGCGTTGCCGGCCAACGCCGCGAGCCCGTCAGTCGTTCAGGCAGAGCCGGAAATACGATGCCCGGATCGCCTCCTTCTCGCGAAACCCCTCGGCGCGGGGGTTGAGCAGTTCCGGGCCGTCGGGGACCCGGCCGAATTCCCGCGTCCTCAGATCAACCAGAAATCCGCGCTCGCCCGTGTACAAGCCGTCGCGATTTTTGACGTTGACCGACCCGCAGACATACAGGCCGTCTCGCCGCCGCAGCACGGAGACCTTGGCGTCTGGACTGTTCAGGTTGCGGCCGATCAGCGTCAGGACGGTTCCGGTGTCGGCCGGGCCGAGGGCGGCGTCGGAGCCGTCCTCGACTGTTTGACCGAGGACGGGTCCCTGCATCGCCGACAGGACGGCCAGCACCGCCGCGACGACAGGGCGTTTGCTGCGCCAACCGTGCGGACCCATCCCGTTCCCCTCCCGAAGATTGACAAATCAAGGCCGCGCATCCCGTCACCCGGACGGGTCGCGCATCGCCGCGGTCGGTGCAGCGGCGCGCGCTGTACGACCGCGTTCCCGCAGATCAGCGCGGGCGGGTGCGGCCGGCTTCCTTGCGGAGCGCCGTGAGGAGTTCGCCCTCGAAGATCAGGGCGGATCCGTAGTGGAATTCCGGATCGAACGCATGCTTGGCGTTCATGACCGAGGACGCGCTCTGCATGGCGATGAGGCGGCCCGCCTCATCGAACAGGCCCGAGCCCGAGCCGCCGTAGCCGTCGTTGCAATCGTGCCGCACGCGGCGGATCGCGTCCTCGCTCGGCGGATCGATCCGGTGGATCGTGCAGTGCTCCAAGCTGCTGGACCCGCGATAATTCTCGTGGCCCGCAGGCGACACCAGGGTCACGGGCAGCGCGACTTCGCCGGACGGCAGGTCGGGAAGCTCGGGCAGCGGCTGGGGCATGGCGTCGGCCGGCTGCGCAAGCCGCAGGATCGCCCAATCGTCGGTGATGTGCAGGCTGCGCGCCTCTGCCCCCGTCCCGAGGTGCAGGCTGTCGGCCAGAAAATCATAGTTACGTCCCGCGATCTGGAAGTAGCAGTCCGACACCGAGCGGGTCACCTCGAGTTTTCGCGTGCGGAAATTGTGGGCGTTGAGCACGACGATCGACGGATCGGCGATGAGCCAGGCCGCCGCCGCCTTCTGGGGGACGCCGTCGGGGCGCTGGCACCAGAGAACGCCCGCCCCCTTGTAGAGCGCGAAGTCGGCACTCTGCAGGTCGCGCCGGCCGTCGCGCGGGTAGAGGGCCGCGACCCGAAGCGGCTCCGCCGCGGAGGGGCCAAGGATCAGCATCGTCGTCATCGCGGCCGCGGCCCGGAGCCGGAAGCGCCAAGTCCAACTCGACCTCATCAAGACCTCCGGGACACCGCGTGATTTCAGGCGCTCAGCACCGCGTATTCGTGACGGTGTTTGAAGGCCGGTCAAGCCGCTCGGCTGCGCCTCATTGTTCCTGACCGAATTGCCGAATGTTCCCGGAGTAAAAATTGGAAATTCCTAGAGACAGTCCCCAGTTGAACTTGCTAGAGATCAAATGCGTAAACGTCTGTAATAAGTCTCTCATAAGAGAATAACTTCTGAAGTTCGCAAGAGAGGCGTGCAGGCGGCAGGATAGATCTCAAGATATCCCGCACCGCAATAATTATTATAGCCGCGGTGCCGTGAGGCGAGGCGGCTTGGTGAGGAGATGCATGATGAGGACGAGAAGGCTCGCGCGTTCAGTCTCGACCCTGGCGATCCTGGCCATGGCGCCGGTCGCCATGGCCGGCATGGCGGCCGCCAACGACAAGCTCGAGCAGCTGTCGAAGAGCGACGACAACTGGGTGATGCCCGGGAAGAACTACGACTCGAACAATTACAGCGATCTGACGCAGATCAACAAGGACAACGTCAAGCAGCTCAAGCCGGCCTGGACCTTCTCCACCGGCCTGCTCAACGGCCACGAGGGCGCGCCGCTCGTCGTCGACGGCAAGATGTACATCCACACATCGTTTCCGAACAACACCTTCGCCATCGGCCTCGACGATCCGGGCCATATCCTGTGGCAGGACAAGCCGAAGCAGAACCCGGCCGCCCGCTCGGTCGCCTGCTGCGACCTGGTGAATCGCGGGCTCGCCTACTGGCCGGGCGACGGCAAGACCCCGCCGCTGATCCTCAAGACCCAGCTCGACGGCAACGTCGTCGCCCTGAACGCCCAGTCCGGCGAGACGGTCTGGAAGGTCGAGAATTCCGACATCAAGGTCGGCTCGACGCTGACCATCGCCCCCTACGTGGTGAAGGACAAGGTGATCATCGGCTCCTCGGGCGCCGAGCTCGGCGTGCGCGGCTATCTCACGGCCTACGACGTGAAGACCGGCGCCCAGGTCTGGCGGGCCTACGCCACCGGTCCGGATCAGGATCTGCTGCTCGCCGACGACTTCAACGTCAAGAACGCCCATTACGGCCAGAAGGGCCTCGGCACGGCCACCTGGGAGGGCGATGCCTGGAAGATCGGCGGCGGCACCAACTGGGGCTGGTACGCCTACGACCCGGGCACGAACATGATCTACTTCGGCACCGGCAACCCGGCACCGTGGAACGAGACCATGCGGCCGGGCGACAACAAGTGGACCATGACCATCTTCGGCCGCGACGCCGATACCGGCAAGGCCCATTTCGGCTACCAGAAGACGCCGCACGACGAGTGGGACTATGCCGGCGTCAACGTGATGATGCTGTCCGAGCAGAAGGACAAGGACGGGAAGATGAGGAAGCTCCTCACCCATCCGGACCGCAACGGCATCGTCTACACCCTCGACCGGACCGACGGCTCGCTGGTCTCGGCCAACAAGATCGACGACACCGTCAACGTGTTCAAGTCGGTCGATCTGAAGTCCGGCACCCCGGTCCGCGATCCGGAATACGGCACGCGGATGGACCACCTCGCCAAGGACATCTGTCCCTCGGCGATGGGCTACCACAACCAGGGCCACGATTCGTACGATCCGAAGCGTCAGGCCTTCTTCATGGGCATCAACCACATCTGCATGGATTGGGAGCCCTTCATGCTGCCCTACCGGGCGGGCCAGTTCTTCGTCGGCGCGACGCTGAACATGTATCCGGGCCCGAAGGGTGACCGCCAGAACTACGAGGGGCTCGGCCAGATCAAGAGCTACAACGCCATCACTGGCAAGTTCAACTGGGAGAAGATGGAGCGCTTCGCGGTTTGGGGCGGCACCACCGCCACCGCCGGGAATATCGTGCTCTACGGGACGCTGGACGGCTTCATCAAGGCGCGGGACTCCGACAACGGCGACCTGCTCTGGAAGTTCAAGCTGCCCTCCGGGGCGATCGGCTACCCGATCACCTACAGCCACAAGGGCACGCAGTACGTCGCCATCTACTACGGCGTCGGCGGCTGGCCGGGCGTGGGCCTCGTCTTCGACCTGCAGGACCCGACCGCCGGCCTCGGCGCGGTGGGCGCCTTCAAGAAGCTCGCCAACTACACCCAGATGGGCGGCGGCGTGGTCGTCTTCTCGCTCGACGGCAAGGGCCCCTACGACGACCCGAGCGTCGGCGAGTACCAGCAGGCGGCCGCCAAGTAACGCGCATCGGCACCGCCGGCCCCCGGCCGGCGGTGCCCTCGACCGAGCGGCACGCGCGCCGGACCGGTCTGGGTCCCGGAGCGCGCTCCGCCGAAATGAACACCGGTTCGGCCCCAGCGAGCGCGCCGAAGCGGATCGGGACCTGCGTCCGCAGAAGAACAAGATCAGATGAGGGAATAGAACCCATGCCGCTGTCCAGCAGATCGATGCTGCGCGCGGGACTCTGCGCCACACTCCTCGCCCTCGCGACGGCACCGGCCGCCGCGCAGGAATCGGAGGCGCAGGCGGACCGTCGGCCCACGCCCGCCGCACCGGTGACGCCGCCGGCGGATCCGTCCACCCTTCGCATCTGCGCCTCCGCCAAGCAGCCGCCGCTCTCGATGCGGGACGGCTCGGGACTGGAGAACCGGATCGCCGTCGCCGTCGCCGAGGCGATGGGCCGGAAGCCGGCCTTCGCCTGGATCGACAAGCCGGCGATCTACCTCGTGCGCGACGGCCTGGAGAAGAAGATCTGCGACGTGGTGGTCGGCCTCGACAGCGACGACCCGCGGGTGCTGACCACGAAGCCCTATTACCGCAGCGGCTACGTCTTCATCACGCGCGCCGACAAGGATCTCGACGTGAAGTCCTGGTCCGATCCGCGGCTCAAGAGCGTCGATCACATGGTGGTGCCGTTCGGCTCCCCCGGCGAGGCGATGCTCAAGGATATCGGCCGCTACGAGGAGGACATGGCCTACCTCTACTCGCTCGTGAACTTCCGCTCGCCGCGCAACCAGTACACCCAGATCGACCCGGCCCGGATCGTCAGCGAGGTCGCCAACGACAAGGCCGATGTCGGCGTGGCCTTCGCCCCGGACGTGGCGCGCTACGTCAAGGCCTCGACCGTGCCCCTGCGCATCACGCTGGTGCCGAACGACACGGTGAGCAGCGACGGCCGTCCCATGCCGCAGATGTTCGATCAGGCGATGGGCGTGCGCAAGGACGACCCGGCCCTGAAGGACGCCCTCGACGCCGCCGTCGCGAAGGCCGGGCCGCAGATCGACGCGATCCTGAAGCAGGACGGCGTGCCCGTCGCGGCGACGAACTAGCGTCGCGTCGCACCGCTCACATCACGATTTCCCAGAGTTCGCAGACCGCGCATGTCTCATCGCATTCCTCATCTCGCGCTGATCGCCAGTCTCGGCATCGCGGCCCTCGCCTATGGCGGGGCCGTGCTTGCCCAGCCGCAGGCGGGGCCACAGACCGGCATCCAATTCCACAACACCATCACCGGCGAGGTGATGGACACCAGCGAGGGCAAGCCCGGCGGCCGGGATACCAAGGCCGTTCAGACCTTCTTCCAGACCGGCAAGAACGTCTACATCGACGACAAGTCCTGCCTGCGCAACGGCGAGAGCCTGTTCCTCACCTCGTGCTCGGGCTGCCACGGGCACCTCGCCGAGGGCAAGGTCGGGCCAGGCCTGAACGACAATTACTGGACCTACCCGGCCAACACCGAAGATGTCGGCCTGTTCTCGACACTCTGGGGCGGCGCCAACGGCATGATGGGCCCGCACAACGAGGACCTCAATCCCGATGAGATGCTGCAGGTCATCGCGTGGATCCGGCATCTCTACACGGGCCCCGTGAAGGATGCGGCCTGGCTCAGCGACGACCAGAAGAAGAACTACAAGCCCTTCAAGGAGGGCGAGACCTTCGCCAAGGACGCCCCCGGACAGTGCAAGCCGCTGCCGGAGTGAGCGTTCGCGCGATGCTGCGCCCACCCGGGACGCGGTCGAACGGCCTGACCGGCCATCCAGGGAGAGAAGGAGCCTGACGATGCGGATGATGATCACGGCGGCGGTTCTGGCCGCAGGAACGATCCTGGCGGCACCGGCCGTCGCCTATGACGGGCAGACCTGCAAGGCGCCGGGCAATTGCTGGGAGCCCAAGCCCGGCTTCCCCGAGAAGGTCGCCGGATCCAAGTACGATCCGAAGCACGACCCGAAGGAGGTCAGCAAGCAGGCCGACTCCATCAAGCAGATGGAGGAGCGCAACAGGCAGCGCGTCGACCACGCCCAGAAGACGGGCAAGTTCGAGTACGACGTCGCCAAGATCTCCGCCAAGTAACCGGTCCCCGGCACGGGCGGCGCGCCTCGGCGGCCGTCCGTGCTGACCCACGCGTCCGAGCAGCACCCATGAACACTCCGCGCTCCGGCGACGCGATGTTGATCGACTGGCGGGCCGCGGCCGCCCGGTTCGAGGAGGAGGTCGCGAAGGCCGTGGTCGGTCAGGAGCGGGCGATCCGCCTCGTGACCATCGCCATCTTCGCCCGCGGCCACGTCATGCTGGAGGGCGATGTCGGCGTCGGCAAGACCACGCTGCTGCGGGCCGTGGCCCGGGCCCTCGGCGGCGCCTACGAGCGGGTCGAGGGAACGGTGGACATGATGCCCACCGACCTCGTCTATCATACCTACCTCGCCGAGGACGGCCGCCCCCGGGTCGAGCCCGGGCCGGTGCTGCGCCGGGCGGAGGACCTGTCGGTCTTCTTCTTCAACGAGATCAACCGCGCCCGTCCGCAGGTCCACGCGCTGCTCCTGCGGATCATGGCCGAGCGGACGGTCAGCGCCTTCAACCGCGAGTACCGGTTTCCGAACCTCCAGGTCTTCGCCGACCGCAACCGCGTCGAGCGCGAGGAGACCTTCGAGCTGCCGGCCGCCGCCCGGGACCGGTTCCTGATGGAGATCGGCATGGAGGCGCCGCGGGACGCAGAGGCGCGGCGCGCCCTGGTCTTCGACCCGCGGTTCCACGACACGGACCGTCTCATCGAGACCGTGGCCGAGGGCGTCCTGGACCACGCGGGCATCGGCGGCATCAGCGCGGCGATCCAGCACGCGATCCAGGCGGCGCCCGAGATCGAGGCCTACGTGGTCGCGCTCTGGGAGGCCCTGGTGCGGCCGGCCGAGGCCGGCATCCGCCTCCCGGACGTCGATATGGGCGGGCTCATACAGGGCGGCGCCTCGCCGCGCGGCGTCGCCTTCCTCGTGCGGGCCGCCCGGGTCCGCGCCTGGCTGGAGGGGCGCGACTGGCTGGTGCCGGAGGATGTGCGCGCGGTCTTTCCCGAGGTGATGGCCCACCGGGTCTTCCTCGAACCGATCCACGAGATTCGGCGCTCCGAGATCGTTCCGGCCCTGTGCCGAGCGGTCTTCGAAACGGTGCCGGCCCCATGACCGGCCCCATGACCGGCCCCATGACCGGCTTCATGACCGGCCCCATGACCGGCTGCATGACCGGCCCCGCGGTTGGTCCCACGACCGGACGGCCGACCGCCGAGATCCTCTACCTGCCGCGCTGGCGGCCGCGCGGCAGCCGCGTCGGCGCCCATCGCGGGCGGGACGCCGGCGGGCTCGGCACCTACCGCGATCAGGTCTCGTTCCTGAGCCTGCCCGATGCCCGCCGGATCGACATGCGCGCGACCCTGCGCGACCCGTTCGAGGGCGTGCATGTCCGGCGCTTCGAGGCCCGCACCGCGGTCGAGATCTGGGCCCTCGTCGATCTGTCGGGCTCGATGCGCTACCGGGGGGCGGCCGACCGGATGATGCTGGCGCGCGACCTCTGCACCGGCCTGGCGGCCTCGGCGACGCGCATCGGCGACGGCTTCGGGGTGATCGGCTGCGACGCCGCGATCCGGGCCGACCTCTACCTTCCGGCCACCCGCCGGCGCGGACCGGCCCTGGCGACCGCCGACCGGCTGACGCGCGTCCCCCGCCGGGGAAGCAGCGCCGCCGGGATGCTGGACGCCGCGCGCCAGCTGACCGGCCGGCCGAAACTCGTCTTCGTCATCTCCGACTTCCGGTGGCCCGAGACCCTGGTCGGCACGGTGTTCGGCGCCCTGGCGCTGCACGACACCGTGCCGGTGCTCCTCGCCGACAGCGCCGAGGATGCGGGCCTGCCGGCCTGGGGGCTGGTCGAACTCGACGATCTGGAGGGCGGCGGCCGCCGCCTCGTGTTCCTGCGGCCGAGCCTCCGGCGGCGCTGGCTCGACCGGGAGCGCGAGCGGCGGGAGGAGCTGAGGGTCGCGGCTCTCGCCGCCGGGGCCCGCACCCCGTTCGTCCTCGCCGACCGGTTCGACGCCGACGCCCTCAGCCGTCATCTCCTGGCGACCTGATCACATGCGGCTGGCCTCCCTCGCCCTCCTCGCCCTGATCGCGCTGCCGTTCCATCCCGGGACGGCCGGCGCGCAGGTCCGCGACATCGAAGTGCGCGTGCCGCGGCCGTTCGGCTACTTCCTCGGCGATCTCCTGCACGCCCAGGTCGACATCGCCGTCGATCCGGGCTTCAGCCTGCAGAGGGCGTCCCTGCCGCAGCCCGGCCCGGTGACGTACTGGCTCGACCTGCGCGCCATCGACGTGGCGACCGGTGCGGGTCGGATCCGCCTGAACCTGACCTATCAGACCTTCTACGCGGCCCTCGACACGCGCCAGGTCGCGGTGCCGGGCTTCTCGGTGGTGCTGGAGAGCGCGGCCGCGGGCGGGACGACATCGGCCAGGGCCGAGATCCCGGGATGGTCGCTCGGCATGGCGTCCCTGCGCGAGATCCAGCCGCCCCAGCGCGAAGATCCGGCGGAGTACCTGCGCCCGGACGGGCGGGCGCGGCGCCTCGATCCCGCACCGCTCCAGCAGGCCTCGCTGCTCTGCCTCGTCCTGGCCGTCCTGTCCCTGGCCGCGCTCGCCTATGACCGGGCGTGGTTCGGGCGGCGCCGCAAGCGTCCCTTCACCCGTGCCGCGCGGGCCCTGCGCGGCCTCGGACGGGACGGCGACGGCGGCTACCGCGAGGCCCTGCGCCTCGTCCATCGCGGGCTGGACGAGACCGATGCGCGCCGCGTGCTGGCCGATGACCTGCCCGCCTTCCTCGCGCGGCATCCCGCCTTCCGGAGCGAGGCGGCGGCGCTCGACCGCTTCTTCGCCGCCTCGCGTCGCGCCTTCTTCGGCCGGGATCCGGCCGCCGCCCGGGCCGTGTGCCCCCGGTCCGAGATCGAGGCGAGTCTCCGTCGTCTCGCGGCGGTCGAGCGGACGGCCTGAGATGGGTACGGGTTCCGCGTTCGCCGGTTGGGCCGCCGGTTTGGCCGCCGGCTGGGTCACCGATTTCGGCGCAGCCGCGCCCTGGGCCTTGTGGCTGCTGCCGCTCGCCCTGATCCCGCTCGTGGTCTCCGGCCGGCGCCGGGCCGCGATCCCGGCCGTATCCGCCGTCCCGGAGGATCCCGTGTCCCGGTGGATCAGCCGCGCCTTGACGACGGCCGGGATCCTGGCGGTCGGCGGTCTTGTGGTCGCGCTGGCGGGCCCCTACCGGCTGGGCGAGCGCGTCATCCGGATCGGCATCGGCGCGCAGGTGTCGATGCTGATCGACCGGTCCGGCAGCATGAACGAGACCTTCGCCGGACGTCAGCCCTCGGGATTGGACGAATCGAAGGCGGCCGCCTCGCGGCGCCTGCTTGCAGGCTTCGTCGGGGCCCGCAGCCACGACCTGTTCGCCGTCACCGCGTTCTCGACCGCCCCGATGCTGGTGATGCCGATGACGGATCGCCATGACGCGGTGCGGGCCGCCATCGCGGCGATCGACCGTCCGGGCCTCGACTACACCAACGTCGCCCGCGGCCTCGCCATGGCGCTGTCGCAGTTCGGGCCGGAGGGCGGCGGCTCCCGGGTGCTGCTGTTCATCTCGGACGGCGCCGCCGTGATCGATCCCCGGGTGCAGGATCAGCTCCGCGCCGCCTTCGCGAAGCTGCGGCCGAACCTGTACTGGCTGTTCCTGCGCACCAAGGGCGCCCCGTCGATCCACGACCGGCCGGCCGGGGAGGATACCCCGCAGGCGGCGCCGGAGCGCCATCTCGACCTGTTCTTCAAGAGCCTCGGCGTGCCCTACCGGGCGTTCGAGGCGGAGGGGCCGCAGGCGGTCGCCGACGCGATCGCGCAGATCGAGGCGCTGGAGCGGGATCCGATCCCCTACACGGAGGTGCATCCCCGCCGGGACCTGACCTGGATCGGCGACGCGCTGGCGGCATTCGGGCTCGCGCTCCTCGTCGCGGCCGCCCTGGCCGAGGCGGATCTGGCCCGGCGGCCGGCACCGGCGCGACCGGGTGCCGGTGCGAAGCCGCTGCCCGAAGCCGCGAGGAAGACCGCATGAGCGCGTCCCGGGATCCTCGGCAGGCCGCGCGTCGCGGCTGGGGGCGCGTGCGGCCGAACCTGCTCCTCGCGCTGCCGATCCTGTTCGCGCTGGCCGCCGCCGGCTTCGGCGCCGCGGCCTGGCGGGCGGAACGGGCGAACGGCACGATCGCGGCCCTTGAGGCCGGGACCGATGCGGACGTCGCCCTGGACGCGCCGGCCCCGGTGCTGGCGGCCCGCGTCCGGTTCCTGGCCCAGCGTGACCGGCTCGGGGAGACCGAGCCCCTGGTGGCGGCCCTCGATCGGGCGGAGGCGCCCGAGTCCGCCGCGCGGGCGCGCTATCTCGTCGCCAACGCGCGGGTGCGCGACGCCTTCACCCTCATCACCCGCGGCGCGCTCGACAAGGCCGGCCCGCAGGTGACGCTCGCCCGCCAGGATTATCGCCGCGCCCTGCGCGACCGGCCGGATTTCTGGGACGCCAAGTTCAACCTCGACGTCGCCTCGCGCCTGATCCGGGATTACCCGGAGTTCGAACGCAAGGCGGGCGAGGAGCTTCAAGCCGATCCGAAGCAGATCTGGACGGATATCCCCGGTCAGCCGAAGGGCGGCCCATGATTGCTCGGCCTTCGATGACCGCACGGCCTTCCTCGGCCCTCCGGCTACCCGTGGCGCGCAACCTGCGCGGACGCCGCTTCCAGGCCCTCGCCCTCGCCCTCGTGCTGGTGCTCGTGGCGCTGGTGACGCCACCGCTGCCGGTCACGCGCACCGGCGTCGCCGTGCTCGCCATCGTCGACATCACCGGATCGATGAACACCCGCGACTCCGTGCGCGACGGTCAACCCGAGAGTCGCCTCGAGACGGTGAAGACCGCCCTGCGCCGCCTCGTGGCCGACCTGCCCTGCGGCTCCCGGATGGCGCTCGGCCTGTTCACCGAGCGGCGCCCGTTCCTGCTGTTCACGCCGGTCGAGGTCTGCGCCGACGTCACGCCGCTCGACGGGGCGTTGGCGGCCCTGGACTGGCGCATGGCCTGGGAAGGCGACAGCCGCATCGCCGCCGGCCTCGACCGGGCCCTCGCGATGGCGGCCGATCTCGGGACCGACCTGCTGTTCATCTCGGACGGTCAGGAGTCGCCGCCGCTGCCCGCCGGACGCAGGCCGGCCTTCGACGCGGAGCCGGGCGCGGTGCGCGGTCTGATCGTCGGCGTCGGCGGATACGGGCTCTCGCCGATCCCCAGATTCGACGATCGCGGCCGCGAGCGCGGCTTCTACGCCGAGACCGACGTGCCGCAGGAGAACCGGTTCGGGCCGCCGCCGGAGGATGCGGAGACGCGGGAGGGTTACAATCCGCGCAACGCCCCGTTCGGCGCGGCGGCCGCGCACGGCACCGAGCACCTCTCGTCGGTGCGCGAGAGCTACCTGAAGAGCCTCGCGGCGGCCACCGGCCTCGCCTACGCGCATCTCGACGGGCCCGGGGGCCTCGCGACCGCCCTGTTCGCGGCGGCGACGCCCCGGCCGCTCCCGGGACGGATCGATCCGCGGCCGTACCTCGCCGCCGCGTCCCTCCTCCTCGTGCTCGGCGTGCTGCTCGCCGCGCGCGGCAATCCCCTTCGCCTTCCCGTCCCGCGTACCCGGAGTGCCTGACCATGCGCCCAACCGCCCCCGCCCTCCTGTTGGCCCTCGCGGCGGGCACGGCCCTGGCCCACGGCCCGACCCCCCAGAAGGTCGATCAGACGATCACGATCCGGGCGAGCCCGGATGCGGTCTGGAAGGTGGTCGGCCCCTTCGGCGGCATCGGCTCCTGGCATCCCGGGGTGGCGTCCGTGGAGGCGACCGGCGGGGATTCCGAGGGCGGCGTGCGCAAGGTGACCCTCAAGGCCGGCGGCACCCTGGTCGAGGGCCTCGACGAGTGGAAGGCGGAGGGGCGCACCTATTCCTACCGGATGTCCGATCCGGACCTGAAGGCGCTGCCGGTCTCGTCCTACTCGGCGACCGTGACCGTGACGCCGGAGGGGGACGGGTCGAAGGTCGAATGGATGGGCCGCTTCTACCGCGGCGATACCGGCAACGAGCCGCCCGAGAACCTCTCGGACGCGGCCGGCAGGGAGGCGATGAACCGCTACTTCGCCGACGGCCTGAAGGGCCTGAAGGCCAAGGTGGAGGCTGGGGCGACGCGATGAGTGCCGCCAGGACCGCCGCCGGAGGACCTCCGGGGATAGGCCGGGGCGCGGCGCTGGCGGCGTTGCTGGCCACCCTGTCGGCGTTCCTCGGATCCGCCGGGGCGCAGGAACTGGCGGTGGTGAGCCAGCAGGGCGCACGGGTCTCGCGGATCGCGGCAGGGGCCCTGTCGGCCGCGGTGTCGGTGGCGCCCGCCCCGGCCGTCGTGGCCGCGGATGCGGGCGGACGCCTCTACGTCAGCCATCCGGACGGGCACGCGATCACGGTGGTCGAGCCGGACGGCGCGCTGCGCCGGCTGCCCTTCGCCGGCCAAGCCTTCGGACTGGCGGTGGAGCCGGACGGGCGGGCGATCTATGTCGGCGACTGGTCGGGCAACCGGGTCGCGCGCCTCTCGGCCGCGACCGGGGCGGTCGAAGCGGCGGTCGACGTCGGACGCGACCCCGCCGGCCTCGTCCTCGGCGCGGCCGGGCGCCTCTACGTCGCCGAGCGGGAGAGCCGCTCCGTCGGCATCATCGACACCGGGCGGATGGAGCGGGTCGCCAGCCTGCCGGTCGGGGACGGGCCGTTCGCGCTCGCCCACGACCCGGTCCGTCAGCGGCTCTATGTCGCCAATGTCCGCAGCAACGACGTCACCGTGATCGATGCCGCGGCGGCGCGCGTGCTGGGGCGCGTGACGGTCGGGGCGAGCCCCTACGGCGTGGCCGTGAGCGGGGATGGCGCGCGCGTCCTCGTCACCAACCAGCACGCGGCGTCGGTCTCAGTGATCGATGCCGCCGCCCTGTCGGTCGTCGCAACCGTGCCGGTCGGCCGATATCCGGAGGGCGTGGCGATGCTGGGGACGCGCGCCTACGTCGCCAACTGGTTCTCGGACGATGTGTCCGTCATCGATCTCGACAGCCTGCGCGTGATGGGGCGGATCCCGGTCGCCGAGGGCCCGCGCACGATCGTCGCCCTGCCGCCGGCCGGTACCAGGGCCGGGCCGGCAGCCGGAGCCGCGGCCGGGACGGCGGCCGAGGGACGATCCCGATGAGAGCGCTGCGCGCCGTCCTCGCCGTGCTGACGCTGTCGGCCTGTGACCGCGGCACGGAGGCCGAGACAACGGACCCATCGGTCGTCGCCCGTACCTCGGAATCCGAGCTGCCCGCCTGGCTCGCGCCCACGGACGGAACCGACCCGGCCCGGTGGCTCGCCGGTCGCGAGGCGGGGCATCCGCTTCCGGCCGATGCCCCGCCGGTGCGCGCCCTGCGCGCGACGCTGACGACCGCGTCGGCCGGGTTCATCGAGGACCCGCGCATGATCGCCAACCGGACCCTCCAGCTCGGCCAGATGCTCGCCGAGGTCGGAAAGACGGAAGGCTACCGCAGCCTGATCGAGGGACTCGGGCAGGTCGCGGCCCTGCGCGGTCGGCACAAGAGCCTCTACGGCGAGATGTGCCAGCACTACTTCAACACGCGCAACCGGGGACTCGATCATCACGCCGCGCTGGAGGATCTCGCCGCGCATGACGTGCGGCCGCTCGACGAGAGTCGGAGCGAGGGGAGGAGGCCATGACTGCGCTCCCGGTGGGGACGCAGAGGACCGTCCGCGCCGCCTCCCGCGGCCAGGAATCCATGCTGGTCGTCGACCATCACCCGGTCGTCCGCGAGGGCTTCCGCCACATCGCCGGGAAACTGGGCATCGGCCGGATTCTGGAAGCGGCCGATATCGTCGCTGGATACGATGTCTTCTACAGCCAGAGACCGCGTCTGGTCGTGACCGATCTGTACTTCGAGGAAGACGGCCTCTCCGGCCTCACCCTGATCCGCCGGATACGGGCCGCCAATCCAGCGGCGCGCATTCTGGTCTTCAGCATGCACGACGATCCGATCCTGGTGGCGCACGCGCTGCGGGTCGGTGCCGGCGGCTTCGTCGTGAAGCACGCCTCCATCACGATCCTGCTGGAGGCCCTCGCGGAGGTGCGGGCGGGTCGCGGATACCTTCCGCATGAGATCGCCACGCTGGTCGCGATGCTGGATCTCCGCGACCAGCCGGCTCCGCTCGCCAGCCTGACGGCTCGGGAGCTGCAGATCCTCTCTCTCGTCGGTCAGGGCAAGTCGTATCCCGAAATCGCGAAGAAGATCCCCATCAAGTATCGAAGGCTTATCAGTGAAATTTCCAACGTGCGGGCCAAGGTCGGAGCGAAGAACATTTTCGATCTCATCCAGTTCGCTCAATCGCACAAATCTCTGGGTCTTTAGGCGATATGAGCCGGGCCTGGGACCAAGCGTCAGGGCTGTCTCGACATGGGCTCGCGGGCGCGACGCCCGTCACCGGCGATGGCTTCCCGTCGCCCCGTCCAGAATCGCTCCGCAGTCGCGCAGCATTCGGCGACGCGGCGAAGGTCGAGGTCGTGTCCAGATTGCCTGTTCAGATGTCGAACGCGTAGGTCAGCGCGTGATCAATGTTCGTCTTTGTCTATACGGCGATCGATCAAGTATCGCATTTGACGACCTGGGTCGAATCGACTAGGCGAGATTCGGAACCCTGCTCTGCGGGGCCGTCACCGTGCGAGAAGCGATGCCATCGGCCGACGTAACAGCCACGCTCGCCGCGTCCGAATCCGTCGACATCCCGCCCTGCCCGATCACCGGCGCGCCGGCGATCCGCTGCATCGAGCGCCTGGACACCACCTTCCTCACGGCGCTGTGGCATGTCTGCGGCCGCGTCGATGTCGGCCCGCTGCTGATGCGGGCCGGGACAATCCGCCTCTGGGAATCGCCCACGGGTCTCGCGTTCTTCCACCCGCCGGTGGACGGCGACGAAGCCTTCTACCGGGGGTTCTACAAGCACATCAGCGCGCACGAGAAGCTCGCCGGCACCGCGACGGTCCGCCGCGAGTTCCAGAAGGCCGCCGAGCAGGTTCCGGACGGCGCCCGCGTGCTCGATGTCGGCTGCGGCGAGGGCGGGTTCCGCCACTACGTGCCCCGCGCCCACTACACGGGGCTCGATCCGAACTTCGCGGCCATCGATCCGAGCGGAGCGATCCTCGACGAGACCGTCGAGGCGCACGGACGGCGGGTCGGTCCGGTCTACGACGTGGCCTGCGCGTTCCAGGTGCTCGAACACGTGTCCGATCCGCTCGGGTTCGCCAGGGCGATGGCGGCCTGCGTCAAGCCCGGCGGGCTCGTCCTCCTGGGCACGCCGCTCTGGCCGTCGCCCAACACCACGCTGCCGAACTTCGTGATCAACGCGCCGCCCCATCACCTGACATGGTGGACGCCGAACGCCCTGGAGGTGTTGGCCCGGGAGATCGGCTGCACCCCGGAGGCGGTCCACCCGATCGGCATGGACCAGCACGATTCGATCGTGCACTGGATGGTGAAGATGTCGCCGGTCCGCTGCCGGGACCGGTTCTTCCGGTTCAACTGGGGCTGGCTCGCCTCCCTGGCCTTCGCCTACGCGGTCGGGTCCCGGCTCGATCGCTGGCTGAAGCTGCCGAAGCGGACGCCCACGAACGCGATCCTGCTGGTGGCGCGCAAGGCCGGGTGAGGGCGCATACCGTTTCCGGTTGATCAGATCGGTTCCACCGTCATTGTGAGCGGAGCGAAGCAATCCAGCAGCGCCACGCTCTTCGGCCTCCCGCTGCCCTGGATCGCTTCGCTGCGCTCGCGATGACGGAGCCGGCCGGATCGACCGAAGCGTTCAATCGGAAACGGTTCAGCGCGCCGCCTCGAAGGCGCCGAGGAACGCCGTCAGGTTCTCCGGCAGGGCCGCACAGAGGTAGCCGCCCTCTTGGATCAGGGCGGTGGGCAGCCCGGCCCGGGCAATCCGCTCCGCCGCCGCCGCGAAGCCCGCCCGGGTCACCCGCAGGGCGCCGATCGGGTCGTCCTCCGAGGCGTCGAGGCCCAGCGCCACCACGAGCCCGCGCGGCCTGCAGGCGGCGACCGCCGCCAGTCCCGCCTCCACGGCGGCGAGCCAGGGCGCGTCGCCCGAGCCCGGCGGCAGCGGCAGGTTGCGGTTGAAGCCGAGGCCGGCCCCCTCCCCGGCCTCGTCGGCGTAGCCCGCGTAGAACGGGAAGTAGTCCGACGGGTCCGCGTGCACCGAGACGGTGAGCACGTCGGCGCGGGCGTAGAAGATCCCCTGCGTGCCGTTGCCGTGGTGGACGTCGATGTCGAGGATCGCCACCGGGCCGCCCGCCGCGGCGCGCATCCGCGCGGCCGCGATCGCGCTGTTGTTGAGGAAGCAGAAGCCGCCTGCCGACTCCGCGTAGGCGTGGTGGCCGGGCGGGCGGCACAGGGCGTAGGCGTGACCTGCCGCTAGGGCCGCGTCGGCGGCCGCGACGGCGCATTGGGCCGAGCCGTAGACCGCCGGCCACGTGCCGGCCCGGATCGGCGTCGAGGTGTCGGCCATGTAGAGGCCGGTGAGCCCGAGCAGGCCCGCGGGCTTCCGGTGCATCTGCGGCCGGGCGAAGACGCCGGTGAGGATCTCGTCGCCGATTCCCGGCATCTCGGCCCGCCGGGCCCAGGCCTCGGCCAGGAACGCCACGTAGCCCGGATCGTGCACCGCCCGGACCGGGTCGAGGCCGTGATCGCCGGGGACCACGAGGTCGTGCCCGGCGGACCGGGCCGCGTCGTGCAGGATCGCGTAGCGCGCGGCCTGCTCGGGATGTGGGATCGGCGTGCCGCGCCGCCAGTAGTGCTCGGGATCGTGCCGGCCTGAGTCGGGCGTGTGGAAGATGCGCATCCCGGGAGGTTAGGCCCCCACGGGCTGCGCGTCATCCGTCCGGACCGAGGCCACCCGTGCAAGACGGATCCGCGCGCGGGCGCCGGGCCGCGCACCCCGCCCGCTCCGCGCGCCGGCGCCCTCCGACGGGGCCTCCGGCCGAGGCGCCGCCCGCGACCCGGCCGGCTCCGGCTCCGCCGGCCCGTCATCCCGGTCCACCGGGGAAGAGGGGTCGCGCACGCACCACCCCGACGGTGCGGGGGTGGCCGCGATCTCGCGCAGCAGGGTCGGGACCCGCGCCCAGGGCTCGGTGACCGGCCGGACGTTCGGCCGGCGCGCGGCCCGCTCCGAGCCGCCGGCGGCCTGGATGGTGGGCCAGCGCGCGCAGAAGGCCTCGACGCAGGCCGGGTCGAAGTGGCGGCCGCTCTCGGCGCGGATGCAGGCCAGCGCCGCCTCGAACGACAGGGCCTCCTTGTAGGGCCGCGGCGTGGTCAGGGCGTCGAACACGTCCGCCACCGCGACGATCCGGGCCGCAAGGGGAATGTCCGCTCCGGCGAGCCCCTCCGGATAGCCGCTGCCGTCCCAGCGCTCGTGATGCGCGGCGGCGATCTCGGCGGCCAGCCGGATCAGCGCGGAGGCGCTGCCGCCGAGGATGCGCTGGCCGATGGCCGCGTGCGTCTTGATCTGGGCGAACTCGTCGGGATCGAGCCGGCCGGGCTTCAGCAGGATTCCGTCCGGGATCCCGACCTTGCCGACATCGTGCAGCGGCGCGGCGAGGTAGAGGTTGCGGCAGAGTTCCGGCGTCAGGCCGAGCGCCTCGGCGACGATCTGGCTGTAGCGGGCGACCCGCCATGTGTGGTCGCCCGTGTCGTTGTCGCGGTACTCGACGGCGAGCGCCAGGCGGAAGATGATCTCCTCCTCGCGCTCCCGCATGTGCCGCAGGGCCGCCTCCACCTCGCCGTCGAGCCAGGCCGCCTGCTCGGCCAGCCGCCGCACCGCCTTGGCGAGCCGGATCACGTTGCGCAGCCGCACGGTCAGCTCGACGCCCCGCATGGACGTGTCGAGGACGTCGGTCGCCCCCGCCTCCAGGGCGGCGAGCCGCACCGCGTCTGCGCTGTCGTCGGTGATCATCACGATGGGCACCTGGGCGTAGTGCGGGATGGTCCGCAGGCACCGGATGAAGGCGATCCCGTCCCGCGCGCGGGTGTGGCAGTCGACCAGCACCAGATCGAAGGCGCGCATCTGCGCCTCGACGAGGGCGGTGGCCAGCTCGGCGTGATCGGTCACGCTCACGCCGGGCTCGGCTTCCAGCAGCCGGCGCAGCCGCAGGCGCATGGTCGCGCTGTCGTCGATCAGGAGCGCGTCCATCATGGGCTCTCGTGCCGGATCGCGGGCGCGCGGGGCGCGGGGCCGGGTTGGAGGTGAGCAGAAGAACTCGGCAGGCCGGCCCCGCGAGCGACGCAGTCGCCGCGGCCCCGCCGCGGCACGCGCCGCATCGCGCCGACAGACCAGATTGGGGATTTTGCCATCGCCACAAAGGATTCTGAATTTCGTAGAAAATGTTGGTTCGGCGCGAGTTAAAGGATGATGAATTGTCTTTGATCGGCCAAAAATTCAATACATAAATGCATCTGAGTCACTACAAATAAAAGGCGTGATTTTTCCCGGAAGTACTGGAATTGCTGTCAGCTGGCGGATACAATTCCGAGAATGAAGGTATTTACAGCTCCGGCCTGTCGGAGCGCTTATGAACAGGATCGGCCCGGCCGTGCGTGTGCGGTTCGGCTTCCGGGCCTGTGCGGCGGGGGAAACGCTGACACCGGAAGGGGCCGGCGCTACGGTCGGCCCCCGGCCGGCGGGGAGGGCGCGTCGGGAGGCGCCTGCGCGATGATGCGGTTCGATCTCGTCGATCTCGGCCTGTTCCGGCACGTGGTCGAGGCCGGCTCGATCACCCACGGGGCCGTGCGGGCGAACCTCGCCCTGGCGGCGGCCTCGACGCGGATCCGGCTGATGGAGGACTCCCTCGGCGCCGCGCTCCTGACCCGGAGCCGGCAGGGCGTCAGCCCGACCCCGGCCGGGCGCGCACTCCTCGTCCACGCCCGGGAGGTCCTGGCCGGGGTCGAGCGGCTGCGCGAGGAGATGTCGGCCTTCTCGGGCGGGGCCTTCGGCCAGATCCGGGTGCTGGCCAACACCAACGCGCTGACCGAATTCCTGCCGGAGGCGCTCTCGGCCTTCCTGGCCGGGCATCCCGGGATCGGCGTCGAGATCGACGAGCGCACCTCCGAGGAGATCGTCGGACTGGTGGCCGAGGGGGTGGCCGATCTCGGCATCCTGTCGGGCACCGTGGATACCGGCTCGCTCCAGACCTTCCCGTTCCGGGAGGACCGGTTCGTGCTGGTGGCGGCCCGGGACCATCCCCTGGCGGTGCGCGGGGCGATCCCCTTCGCGGAGGTGCTCGGCCACGACCTCGTCGGCCTCGACCGGCGCAGCGCCATCAGCCGGTTCCTCGTCGCCCAGGCGGTGCGCGAGGGCCGGCCGATGCGCCTGCGGGTGCAGTTGCGCGGCTTCGACGCCGTCTGCCGTCTGGTCGAGGCCCGGGTCGGCCTGGCGGTCCTGCCCGAGAGCGCGGCCGCCCGGGCCGCGCAGGGGCTGAGCCTCGCGGTGGTGCCCCTCGCCGACCCCTGGGCGAAGCGCGACCTGACCCTGTGCCTGCGCGACCTCGACGGGCTGCCGCCGTTCATCCGGGCCTTCGTGGCGGAGCTTCGGGGCTAGAGCGCGCTCCGCCGACGGGAGGTCGGTTCGGCATCAGGAGGCGCCGTCATCAGGGGTCTGATGCCGTGCGGGACAGGGGCTGCCGACGCGACCCGCGCAAACGGGTCTCCCGGCAGGCTGCCCGCCGCGATCCGGCTGCCCTAAACTGACGGCTGCCGGAGCCGAATCGCAGGAGCCATCGTGAACCGTCCGCCGTCACGCAGGGGCATCGCGCTCCTTCTCGCCGCAGGATTCCTGGTTCCGGCGGTTCCGGCGTGGGCCGCATCGTCCGCGATCCGCAGGGTCGCCTTCGCCTGCCCCGCCGGGCAGACCCTCACGGTCGCGTTCGACACCGGCGACCTGAACGCGCCGGCCGTCGTCAACCCGCCCGCCGGTCCCGCGCTCACCCTGCCCGTCCAGCCGCACGCGGACGGGATCTGGTACGGGGATGCGCGCCACGAACTGCGCGGCCGGGGGCGCACGGTGACGTGGACGGAGGCGGGCAAGCCCCCGCTCACCTGCACGGAGTCCGGCGCCGGCGAGTGAGTGCCGCGGATGTCGCGATGACCTGTCCGATTCAGGTCCACGGGCCGTCCCGGCTCGCCACGCCCGGCCTGGGCCGGGCCACCATGGGCCGGGCCACGATCGCGGCCTTCTGTGCCGACCCGGTCAAGCGGGACTGCGGCCTCCGCAGCCTGCGCACCAGCCTCGACGCCCACGGCCTCGCGCTGGAGCCGTAGAGCCGCCGGGGCATTGCCCCGGACCGCCCTTGGTTTAGCCTCCGGCTGATTCCGTCGGAGGAGACTGGGACGATGCCGATCGAGACCGTGGAGGCCGCCGGCCGCCGCCGGGGCGCCAATCTCCTGGTGGAGGTGCTGCGCTCGGAGGGGGTGCGCTACATCTTCGGCAATCCCGGCACCACCGAACTGCCGCTGATCGACGCCCTCACCGAGGCGCCGGACATCGCCTACATCCTGGCCCTGCAGGAGGCGACCGCGGTGGCCATGGCGGACGGCTACGCGCAGGGCGCGCGCCGGCCCGCCTTCCTCAACCTGCACACGGCGGGCGGCCTCGGCCACGCCATGGGCGGGCTGGTGAACTCCCAGGTCTCGGGCACGCCGCTGGTGGTCACCGCCGGGCAGCAGGATCTCCGCCACGCGCTGACCGACCCGCTGCTGATGGGCGACCTCGTCGCCATCGCCGACCCGGTGATGAAATGGGCCCGCGAGGTGACGAGCCCGGACCAGATCCCGATTCTGCTGCGCCGCGCCTTCCACGATGCGGGGGCCGCCCCCTCCGGCCCGGTCTTCCTGTCCCTGCCCATGGACGTGATGGAGGCGATGAGCGCCGTGCCGGCCGGCGAGACCTCGACCATCGACCAGCGGGCGGTCGCTGGCTCCCTCGACCGCTTGGCCGAAAAGCTCGCCGCCATCGCGCCGGGCCGCCTCGCCCTGATCGCGGGCGACGAGATCGACGCTTCCGACGCCTCGGCGCAGATGGTGGCGCTGGCCGACCTGCTGGCGGCGCCGGTCTACGGCTCGTCCTGGCCGGCCCACATCCCCTTCCCCACCGCGCACCCGCTCTGGGCCGGCAACCTCCCGACCCGGGCCGACGCCATCGCCGACATCCTCGGGCGCTACGACGCGGTGTTCGCGCTCGGCGGCAAGTCTCTGATCACCGTGCTCTACTCGGACGTCTCGGCGGTGCCGCCGGGCGTTCAGGTGTTCCAGCTCTCGGCGGACGTCCGCGACCTCGGGCGCACCTACGCCACCTGCCTGTCGACGGTGGGCGACATCCGCGCCTCGCTGGACGCCCTGCTGCCGCTGCTGGCTCCCCGCCTCGCCGACCGGGCCGATGTCTTCGAAGGGTTGCGCAGCCAAGCCGTGACCGTCCGGGCCGAGCGGCGGGCGAAGCTCGCCGCCGCCGCCGACGCGGCCTTCGAGGATCCGGTGATCGCGCCGCTGGTCGCCGCCCGGGAGGTCGCCCGCGCGGTCGGGGCCGAGACCACCATCGTGGACGAGGCGCCCGCGACGCTGACCCACCTGCGCACCTTCCTCGACAGCCCCTCGGCGCATCAATACGCGGCGATGCGCGGCGGCGTCCTCGGCTGGGGCATGCCGGCGGCGGTGGGCTTTTCCCTGGGCCTCGACCGCGCGCCCGTGGTCTGTGTCGTGGGCGACGGGGCCGCGATGTATTCGCCGCAGGCCTTGTGGACCGCCGCGCATGAAAAGCTGCCGGTCACCTTCGTGGTGATCAACAACGCCGAGTACAACATCCTCAAGACGTTCATGAAGGGCCAGGCGCACTACGCCTCGGTGCGCGCCAACCGCTTCATCGCCATGGACCTCACCGACCCGCGGGTCGATTTCTTGGCGCTCGCCGCCTCCATGGGGGTGCCCGCCCGGCGGGTGACGGCCGCCACCGACATCGCCCCGGCGATCGAGGCCGGGATCCGGTCGGGGGGCGCCAACCTCGTGGAGGTGGTGGTGCGGGCGACGTGATCGGACCCGGCGCGCGGGCGCTCGCTCAGCCCGCGCGGCGCAGCGTGCGCCCGAAGAGTCCGAGCATCGCGTCCCAGCCGCGCGCGGCGGCGGCTGGGTCGTAGACGGGAAAATCCGGCATCATCCAGCCATGCGCGGCGGGATAGGTCTCCGCCCCGTACCGGACACCCCCCTGGCTCAGCGCCGCCTCCAGCCGCTCGGCCATCTCGGGCGGGTAGCTGCGATCATTCTCGGCCGCGGCGATGTAGACCTCCGCCTTCAGTTGCGGCGCGAGGCGGTGGGGACTCGCCGGCTCATCGGTCGCCAGATTGCCGCCGTGAAAGCTGGCCACGGCCGCGAAACGCTCGGGATACGTCCCGGCCGCCGTCAGCGCCATGCGGCCGCCCATGCAGAAGCCCACCGCCCCGACCACGCGGCCCGCGACGTCGTCCCGGGTATCGAGATAGGCGAGCAGAGCACCCGTATCCGCGGCCGCCTTCACGTTGTCGGTCGTGGCCATCAGCGGCCCCAGGATGGTGCGGAAGTCGCCCTTGAACACCTCCGCGGGCACGAATGGCTCGTACGGTCCGTAGCGATAGAAGAGGTCCGGCAGCAGCACGAGATAGCCGCCCGCCGCGAGCTGCCGCGCCATGTCGAGCAGACCCGGCCGGATGCCGCCGGCATCCATGTAGAGGATCGCCGCGGGCCAGGGCCCGGCGCCCTCGGGCGTGACGACGTGTGTCGGGCACGTCCCGTCCTGGGTTCGGATCGCGACTTCTTGGACGACCATGGGGCGTTCCTCGACCGGGCGGTGAGGCCTTCTGCGCCCGGTCACCGGAAACCGCCAGGGGGCGGAGGCCGGTTTGTCGAACACCCGTTCCTGCCCGTCCGGATCCAGGACGGGCGTGCCGGCAGCGGGCGCGCGGACTCACTCCAGTCCCGGCACCGGCACCCCGAAGGCCGCCGCCAGCAGCACCATGTTGAGCGCGAGCACCACCGCGGCCCCCGCCACCGCGGCCGCCTGGGTCAGCGGCCCGTTGGCGAAGGGACCCATCACGCTGCGCCGCCGGGTGAACACCACCAGGGCCACCATCGGCACCGGCAGGGCGAGCGACAGCACCACCTGGGACAGGACCAGCGCCTGCGTCGGGTCGACGCCGATCGCCACCACCACGAAGGCCGGCAGCATCGTCACCAGCCGGCGGACGAGGAGCGGGATGCGCCAGCCGGTGAAGCCCTGCATCACCAATTGCCCGGCAAGCGTGCCCACCACCGAGGAGGAGATCCCGGAGGCGAGGAGCGACACCAGGAAGGCCGCCCCCGCGGCGGGACCCAGCAGCGGCGTCAGGGTGCGGTAGGCCTCGCCGATCTCCGCCACCTCGCTGTGGCCGAGATGGAAGGCCGCCGCCGCCATGATCACCATCGCCATGTTGACGAGCCCCGCCAGCAGCAGCGCCACCACCACCTCGCGGTTCGAGTAGCGCACCAGCAGGCGCCGGTCGGCCTCGGTGCGGGGATTGCCCCGGCTCTGCGTGAGGCCCGAGTGCAGGAACAACGCGTGCGGCATCACGGTGGCGCCGATGATCCCCACCGCGATGGTGAGCGCCTGCGCGTCCGGAATTTTTGGGGTGACGAGGCCCCTGGCGGCCTCGCCCCAGGCCACGGGCGCCACCAGCAGCTCGACCGCGTAGCAGAGGCCGATCGTGCCGACCATCGCGCCGATGGCGATCTCCAGCGGCCGGAAGCCCTCGTGCTCCAAGAGGAGGATCGCGTAGGTGACGATCGCGGTGATCCCCATGCCGGCCATCAGCGGCATGCCGGTGAGCAGCGACAGGCCGATGGCGCCGCCGAGGAACTCCGCGAGGTCGGTGGCCATGGCGGCGACCTCGCTGATGCCCCAGAGAGCCAGGCGCACCGGCCGCGTCGTCGCGTCCCGGCAATGCTCGGCGAGGTTCTTTCCCGTCACGATCCCGAGCTTGGCCGAGAGCGCCTGGAACAGCATCGCCGTGAGGTTGGCGAGCAGCACCACCCAGAGCAGGCCGTAGCCGTAGCGGGCGCCGGCCTGGATGTTGGTGGCGAAGTTGCCGGGGTCCATGTAGGCGATCGACGCCGTGACGGCCGGACCTGCGAACAGCAGGAACCGGCCGCGGCCGCCCTTCCGCCCGTCGAGGACGTCGCGGATGGCGCCCTCGGTCCGCCGGCTCATCGCTCCGGGCGCGGCGCCGCCCGGGGCCGTCGCGGCGTTCGGCGCCACCATGATCACCCCCACCTCAAAGATATAGCGTAGGCTATATTCACGGCTGAGCCCGTCGGATGCAAGAGGTGCGTGCCGCTCTCACGGGACTCCCCTGCCGGCCCCGGTGTTTGCTAGACAGGGCGGGGGCGGCGCATGCGAGCCGAGAGGGGGAAGCCGATGCAGGATGCATCCGAGCCGGGCTCGCCGGAGACCGTGCTGGTCGATCCGGAGCGGCACGTGGAGAGCTTCCGCCAGGCGCGCGAGGCGAGGCGCTCGGAGCTGGTCGAGGATTACGTCGAATTGATCGACGACCTGATCGGCGACGGCGGCGAGGCGCGGCAGGTGGACATCGCGGCCCGCCTCGGCGTGGCGCAGCCGACCGTCGCCAAGATGCTCAAGCGCCTGTGCGAGGACGGTTTCGTCCAGCAGCGGCCCTATCGCGGCGTTTTCCTGACCGAGGCCGGCCGGCGGCTGGCCGCCCAGGCCCGGGAGCGCCACCGGATCGTGGAGCGCTTCCTCTGCGCGCTGGGGGTGAGCCCCGAGACCGCCCGGCGGGACGCGGAGGGGATCGAGCACCATGTCAGCGCCGAGACGCTGGAGGCGTTCCGGGCCTTCGCGGAGCGGCACGGGCGGACGTGACCGGCCGCCCCGCCCTCACACCGTCGGCGCCGCCACCTTCTGGCGCAGGCCCAGGATCACCGCCCGGAGCATCTCGGCCCCGGCCTCGCCGGCATCCGGCAGGGTGCCAGTGCGGGAGGCGTAGATCCGCTCGTGCACGAAGGCGAGCTTGGCGATCACCGCGGGCGTCAGCTTGAACGGGTAGAGCGCCGGCTGGCCCATGCTGTGGGACAGCGAGTTGATCGCGTAGGTCAGCGGCAGCCACGCGGCGATCAACCGGTCGAGATCCAGGGTGTTGTAGGGATCGAAGTCGATCACGGTCGGCGCCTGCGGCACCGCATGCGCCCTCTGACGCAGGCGCGGGCGCACGTGCAGCTCGAAGGTCGAGGCGGTCTCGACCGTGTCGACGATGTGCAGGTAATGCGCGAAGGTCTCGGCGAAATCCTCCCAGGGATGGGCGGTGGCGTAGGCCGAGACGTAGGCCTCGTCCCAGTCGGCCGGCGCGCCCCTGGCGTAGTGGTCCTGCAGGGCCTGGACGTAGTTCAGCCGCTCGTCGCCGAACAGCGCCCGGAAGGGTTCCCAGGAGGGGCTGTTCAGCACCAGCAGATACCAGAAGTAATGCCCGATCTCATGCCGGAAATGACCGAGCAGCGTGCGGTAATGCTCGCCGAACAGGATCCGGCGGCGCTCCCGCTCGACATCGTCGGCCTCGGCGATGTTCATGGTGATCAGGCCGTTGATGTGGCCCGTCAGCACCGGCGGCCCGCCGGAAAAGCTCTCGGACGGATCGACCAGGAAGTCGAAGGCCAGGCCGTCGGTGTACTGGGCGCGGGTTGCCAGCGGCAGTTCCAGGCGCAGCAGCGAGTAGAACAGCCGGTGCTTGGCCGCCTCGATCTGCCGCCAGCGGGTCAGGTTCCAGCCCTGCGACAGGTCCGGCACCACGCGGTTGTGGCGGCAGGCGGTGCAGTAGATGTCGGGGCTGTCCTCCGGCACCAGCCAGTTGCAGGCCTCCGACAGGGCGTTGTTGCAGCGCCGGTAGCGCCGGCCGGGATCCGCGTAGGCGTGGAAGACCTGGGCGCCGCCCATGAGCGGATGGGCCGAGAAACCCTGCGGCTCCAGGGCCGAGACCTCGTGGACCGCGCAGGTATAGCCCAGTGGCCGCGCGCAGCTCTCGCAGGCGGTCGCCTCGAAGGTGACCGGCTGGTCGCAGGCCTGGCACTGGAAGATCTTCATCGTGCGGTCCCGGACCGGCCGGCGGTCCACCAGCCGGTCAAGCGGGGCCGGCCGGCAAAGTTCCTGCCAAAAGCTGCGGGGAGCCGCCGTCACCGCACGAAAATTGCTTGTGCCCCGATCTGTGTCGCATAACCGCGCGGTGGGGGCCGACGCTCGACCTGCCGCGATGTCCGGTACCGGCTACGAGGCCGTATTCATCCTTCAAACGGAGCCATCGTGTCGATCAAAGCCGCCCTGCACCACGTCACGCATTACCGCTACGACCGGCCGATCAGCCTCGGTCCCCAGGTGATCCGCCTGCGCCCGGCCCCGCACGCGCGCACCAAGGTCCCGGCCTACGCGCTGACGGTGACGCCCGCCAACCACTTCCTGAACTGGCAGCAGGACCCGAGCGGCAACTGGCTCGCCCGCCTCGTCTTCCCGGAGAAGACCGACGAGTTGAAGATCGAGGTCGACCTCACCGCCGACATGGCGGTGATCAACCCGTTCGACTTCTTCGTGGAGGACTACGCCCAGGCCCATCCCTTCCCGTACCACGCCGACCTCGCGGAGGAACTGGCGCCCTACCGCGCCGCCGTGGATGCCGAGTGCCCCGAGATGGAGGCGCTGCTGGCCTGCCTTCCTGAAGAGCCCAACACCGTCCAGTTCCTGGTGGCGCTGAACGGCCTGATCGCCCGGGAGACCGCCTACGGCGTCCGGATGGAGCCCGGCGTCCAGACCCCCGCCGAGACCCTGCGGCTCAGGAGCGGGTCGTGCCGGGATTCCGCGTGGCTCCTCGTGCAGGTGCTGCGCCGGATCGGCTTCGCCGCCCGGTTCGTCTCCGGCTACCTGATCCAGCTCGTCCCCGACACCACCGCGGTGGACGGCCCCACGGGCGCGTCGGCCGACTTCACCGACCTGCACGCCTGGGCCGAGGTCTACCTGCCGGGCGCCGGCTGGGTCGGCCTGGACGCGACCTCGGGCCTGCTCACCGGCGAGGGCCACATCCCGCTCGCCGCGACGCCGCACTACCACTCGGCCGCGCCGATCTCGGGGGCGATGGAACCCGCCGAGACGACCTTCGACTTCGGGATGAGCATCACCCGCGTCGCCGAGACGCCGCGGATCACCAAGCCGTTCTCGGACGCGGTCTGGGCGTCCATGGACGCGCTGGGCGAGAGGGTCGACGCCGACCTCGCCGCGCAGGACGTGCGGCTCACCATGGGCGGCGAGCCGACCTTCGTGTCGGTGGACGATTTCGAATCGCCCGAGTGGAACATCGCGGCCGTCGGACCCACGAAGCGGGGGCTCGCCGACCAGCTGATCCGGCGCCTGCGCGACCGGTTCGGGCCGGGCGGCCTGCTCCATTACGGCCAGGGCAAGTGGTATCCCGGCGAGAGCCTGCCCCGCTGGGCCTTCGCGCTCTACTGGCGCAAGGACGGCAAGCCGATCTGGCGGAACCCGGAGCTGATCGCGCCCGAGACGGTCGCGGGTGAGGGAGGCCGAGCCACCATCGCGCAGGCCAAGGCGCTCGCCGACGCGCTGGCCCGCCGCCTCGGCCTGTCGGATTACGTCATGCCGGCCTTCGAGGACGGCGAGGTCTGGGAGAAGAAGGCCGCGGAGCTGCCGGACAACGTCACGCCGGCCGCGGCCCGGTCCGGCTCGGCGGAGTTCGACGCGCGGATCAAGCGCGTCTACGATCGGGGGCTGGCCGAGGCGGCGGGCTACGTCCTGCCGCTCGCGAGCCTGCCCACGGGCAAGGACGGCGAGGCCGACCGCGTCTGGATCTCGGAAGCCTGGGCGTTCCGGCGCGGCGCCGCCTTCCTGGTGCCTGGAGATTCACCGGTGGGCTTCCGCCTGCCTCTGTCGTCCCTCCCCTACGTGCCGCCCGAGCACTACCCCTACTACCAGCCGCAGGACCCGCTGGAACCCCGCGCGGCGCTGCCCGACGGCCATCCCGGGGAGAAGACCGCCAACGGCTCCGGCATCACCGGCGTCGCGGTGCGCACGGCCCTGTCGATCGAGCCCCGGGACGGGGTGGTGCGGGTGTTCATGCCGCCGGTGCAGCGCGTCGACGAGTACCTCGAGCTCGCCGCCCACCTGGAGGCGGCGGCCGCGGAGCTGAACCTGCCGATCCAGATCGAGGGCTACGAGCCGCCCTACGACCCGCGGATCGGCGTCATCAAGGTCACCCCCGATCCCGGCGTGATCGAGGTGAACGTCCACCCGGCCGCCTCCTGGCGGGAGGCGGTTTCCATCACCACCGACCTCTACGGCGAGGCGCGCCAGACCCGGCTCGGCGCCGAGAAGTTCATGACCGACGGGCGCCACACCGGCACCGGCGGCGGCAACCACGTGGTCATGGGCGGCGTCACGCCGGACGATTCCCCGTTCCTGCGCCGGCCCGACCTGCTCAAGAGCCTCGTCCTCTACTGGCAGCGCCACCCGGCGCTCTCGTACCTGTTCTCGGGCCTCTATATCGGCCCGACCAGCCAGGCCCCGCGCATGGACGAGGCCCGCCACGACGGACTCTACGAGCTGGAGATCGCGCTCGCCCAGATCCCCGCCCCCGACGCGCCGAACATCCCGCGCTGGCTGGTCGACCGGGTGTTCCGCAACATCCTCGTGGACGTCACCGGCAACACCCACCGGGCCGAGATCTGCATCGACAAGCTCTACTCGCCGGACGGGCCGACCGGGCGCCTCGGCCTCCTGGAATTCCGCGCCTTCGAGATGCCGCCGGACGCCCGGATGAGCCTCGCCCAGCAACTGCTGCTCCGCGCCCTCGTGGCCTGGCTGTGGCGCGAGCCGCAGGCCGGAGGCTGTGTCCGCTGGGGCACGAACCTCCACGATCGGTTCATGCTGCCGCATTTCCTCTGGTCCGACTTCCTCGGGGTGCTGGAGGATCTCCGGGCGGCGGGGTACGATTTCGATCCGGTCGCCTTCGAGGCGCAGGCCCTGTTCCGCTTCCCGGTCTTCGGCACGGTCGAGCAGGGCGGGGTCCGGATGGAATTGCGCCAGGCGCTGGAGCCCTGGCACGTGATGGGCGAGGAAGGGACCAGCGGGGGTACCGTGCGCTTCGTCGACAGCTCGGTCGAGCGGCTGCAGGTCAAGGTCGAGGGCTTCGTGCCGGAGCGGCACGTCATCGCCTGCAACGGCCGCCGCCTGCCCATGACCTCCACCGGCCGCGGCGGCGAGGCCGTGGCGGGCCTGCGCTTCAAGGCGTGGCAGCCGGCCTCCTCGCTGCACCCGACCATTCCCGCCCACGCGCCGCTCACCTTCGACATCCTCGACGCCTGGAGCGGGCGCTCTCTGGGCGGCTGCCGCTACCACGTGGCCCATCCGGGCGGGCGCAACTACGAGACCCATCCGGTCAACGCCTACGAGGCGGAGGGGCGGCGCCTCGCCCGGTTCCAGCCGCACGGCCACACGCCGGGCCGGGTGGAGATGCCCCGAGCGGAAGCGAGCGCGGAGTTCCCGCTCACCCTCGACCTGCGGACACCGGCCCCGCAATGACCGGGAGACGGTGATGGAGGCGGCGCTCGCGGCGAGCCCCGCCCGGGCCGAGCCGGCGGAGGATCCGCGGGCGCGCGTCGCCCGCTGGGCCGCGGGGTACCGCCCCGCCCCCGGCCGGCCGGACGAGTTCCTGGGCCCGGACGGACAGCCCCGCGGAGCCTGGCCGCGCCTGCTCGACGCACTCGGCAGCCTCACCGAGCCGGAGATCATGGCCCGGTTCGTCGCGGCGGAGCGGCACATCCGGGACGCGGGCATCTCGTTCCGCATCGCCGGCGACCAGCGCGAGCATCCCTGGCCGCTCGGCTGCCTGCCCCTGGTGATCGAGGGGTCTGAGTGGGAGGCGCTCTCTGCCGGGATCGTCCAGCGCGCGGAGCTGATGGAGGCGATCCTCGCCGACGTCTACGGCCCGGGCCGGCTGGTCGCCGACGGGCTCCTGCCCGCCGCGATCGTGGCCGGCACGCCCGAATTCCTGCACCCGCTCCACGGCGTCACGCCCCCCGGCGGCCACTACCTGAAGCTCTACGCCGCCGATCTCGGCCGTGGCCCGGACGGCCGCTGGCAGGTGCTGGCCGACCGGACCCAGGCGCCTTCGGGCCTCGGCTGGGCGCTGGAGAACCGGATGGTCCTGGCCCGGACGTTTCCGGACTTCGTCCAGGATCTCCACGTCGAGCGCCTGCCGGCCTTCTTCCAGGCGTTCCGCGACGGCCTGGCCCTGGGCGCCGAGCGGTCGGACCCGCGGATCTGCCTGCTGACCTCGGGGCCCTACAGCAGCACCTATGTCGAGCAGGCGGCGCTCGCCCGCTATCTCGGGCTGATGCTGGTGGAGGGTGACGACCTCGTCATGCAGGACGGACGCCTGCAGGTGCGCACCGTCTCGGGCCTGAAGCGCGCCGACGCCCTGTGGCGGCGGATCGACGCCGACTTCCTCGACCCCCTGGAGCTGAACCCGGCCTCGCGGCTCGGCGTGCCGGGCATCCTGGAGGCCCTGCGCAACGGCTCCCTGGTGATGGCCAACATGCCGGGATCGGGGCTGGTCGAATCGGCCGCGCTCGCGCCCTACCTCGACGGCATCGCCCGCCGGGTGCTCGGCGAACCCCTGCGGCTCGGCCATCCGCGCGCGTGGTGGTGCGGCGATCTCGAAGGCTTAGGCCACGCCCAGGCGAACCTCGACAGCCTGACCCTGCGCCCGGCCGCCACGCCCCAGCGCGGGGCCGGGCGCGACGCGATCCTGGCGGGTCCGGTCCTGGCGGCCGAGCGGGAGCGGGTCGTGGCGGCCCTGCGCGACCGGCCCTTCGACTACGTCGCCCAGGAGGCCGCGCCGCTCTCGACCATGCCGGGGTGGGGGCGCGGCGCGGACGGCCTTTCCCTGGTGCCCCGCCCCTTCGTGGTCCGCGTCTTCGCCACCCGGACGCCGCTCGGCTGGCAGGTGATGCCCGGCGGCTTCTGCCGGGTCGCGGAGCGCGAGGATGTCGACCCGATCGAGCTGCGGCTCGGCATCCGTTCGGCGGATGTCTGGGTCCTGTCGGAGAAGCCGGTCGCCGCGCCCCTGATCGGCGCGCAGGCGGCCCCGCGGGTGCGGCGGGTCGGCGGCCACCTCCCCGCCCGGGCCGCCGACGGCCTGTTCTGGCTCGGGCGCTACCTGGAGCGCAGCGAGGCGGTGATCCGGCTGGTGCTCGCCCATCTGCGCAGCGTCGGCGACGCGGTCGGGACCGACATCTCGGGCGCCCTCGACACCCCGGCGGCCCTGGCACTCCGGGCGCTCCTGCACGACTGGGGTGCCACCGGCGCGGCCGACCTGCCCACCGCCCGCCTCGCTCAGGAGGCGCTCGCCGGGCGCGAGCGGCCGGGCTCGGCCCGGTCCCACATCGGCGCGGCCCGCCGCAACGCCGCCGCGCTCCGCGCCCGCCTGTCCGGCGAGGCGTGGCGGGTGCTGGCCGACCTCAACGAGTTCCTGTCCCTCAACGCCGAGCGGGCCTTCACCGAGTCGCAGCTCGCGGGCCGCGCCGAGCGGGCCCTGAGCCACCTCGCGGCGCTCGCCGGCCTCACCCACGAGAACATGAGCCGGGCCGAGGGCTGGCACTTCATCGAACTCGGCCGGCGGATCGAGCGGGCGATCAACACCTGCGCCTTCGCGCTGGCCTTCGCCAACGACGAAGCGACGCCGGGCTGCCTCGGGGTGATGCTGTCGCTCAGCGACTCGCAGATCAGCTACGGGCGCCGCTACCTGCAGGGGGCGGCCCTCGACCCGGTCCGCGACATGGTGCTGCTCGATCCCTACAACCCGCGCTCGATCGCCTTCCAGGCGGAGGCGATCACCCGGCACCTCGCCGACCTGCCGGCGCTGGCCGCGGACGGCATCCCCGAGCCCCATCGCCGCCTCGCCATCCGGATCCTGTCGGAGCTGCGCAGCGGCGAGGCCGCCGATTTCGACGCCGTGCGCCTCACCGCCCTCGGAACCGATCTGGAGCGCCTCGCCGACGGCATCGCGGCCCGCTACTTCCCCACGGGGCCGAACGCGCTGCGTCCCGAGAAGCTGACGGGGCTCGCGTGATCTACACGCTGCGCCACCGCACCACCTACCGCTACGGCAAGCCCGTGCACTTCGCCCGCTGCACCCTGCGGCTCAAGCCGCAGGACGGCGAGGGGCAGAGCGTGCTGGCGAGCGCCGTCACGATCGATCCGAGCCCCACCCGGGCGGTGATGCGGCGCGACTATTTCGGGATCGACGCGGTGGCGCTCACCCTCGAGGTGCCCCACACGACCTTCAGCGTCGAGGCGCTCTCCACCGTGCGGGTCGAGCGTCCGGCCCCACCGCCGCCGGAATCCGGGATCGCCTGGGAGCAGGTCCGCGCGGGCGTGGTGGCCGGGCGTGATCTCGGCGGCCGGGCGCCGGTCCATTTCCTGTTCCCGAGCGGCCGCGTCCCGCTGCTGCCCGCGGTCACCGACTACGCGCGCGCCAGCTTCGCGCCCGGCCGCAGCGCCTACGGGGCGGCCCATGACCTGATGCTGCGGATCGGCCAGGATTTCCGCTTCGATGCCAAGGCCACCACCGTCTACACGCCGCTCGCCGAATCCTTCGCGCTGCGGGCTGGGGTCTGCCAGGACTTCGCCCACGTGATGATCGCGGCCCTGCGCGGCATGGGCCTGCCGGCGGCCTATGTCAGCGGCTACCTGCGCACCGTGCCGCCGCCGGGCCGGCCGCGTCTGCGGGGCGCGGATGCGAGCCACGCCTGGGTGGCGGTCTGGTGCGGCGACGGCTGGCTCGGCCTCGACCCGACCAACGGCGTCGCGGTGCGGGACGACCACATCGTGGTGGCCCGCGGCCGCGATTACGGCGACGTGGCGCCGGTCGACGGCATCGTCAGCGGCTCGGGCAAGCAGCGCCTCAAGGTCGAGGTCGACGTCATTCCCGACACCGAGACGCAGGATCTCGCGCTGGTCGGGTGACGGCCTCCGGAGACGGGCGCGGGGGGCAGCGCCCGCCTGCCCTCAAGTCCCCTGCCCTCAAGTCCCCTGCCCTCAAGTCCCCTGCCCTCAAGTCCCCTGCCCTCACGCCGCCTTCTTCCCCCGCTCGGCGATCTTCACGAGGCTGCGCAGCACCTCGGTGGCGGTCTTGAGCCGGGCCGGGACGGTGTTGAGCTCGCGCACGAACACGACGCTCATGTCGGGCCGCACCTTCGCGAACGACGCCTGCTCGGCGACGAAGGCCACGAGCCCCTGCGGGTTGGCGTAGGAGCGGTCGCGGAAATGGACCACCACGCCCTTCGGGCCGGCCTCGACCTTCTCGACGTTGGCCTTGAGGCACAGGATCTTGATCGTGCCGATCTTGAGGAGCTGCTCCACCTCCGGCGGCAGCGGCCCGAACCGGTCGATCATCTCGGCGCCGAAACTCTCCATCTCGGCATCGTCCTGGAGGGTGGCCAGCCGCCGGTAGAGCGCGAGCCGCACCCCCAGATCCTCGACGTAATCCTCCGGGATCGTGACCGGGGCACCCAGCGCGATGGTCGGCGACCACGCCTCCTCGGGCACGTCCTCGATGCCGGCCTTGAGCGCGGTCACCGCGTCCTCCAGCATCTGCTGGTAGAGCTCGTAGCCGACCTCCTTGATGTGGCCCGACTGGGCGTCGCCGAGAAGGTTGCCGGCGCCGCGGATGTCGAGGTCGTGGGAGGCGAGCTGGAAGCCCGCGCCCAGCGTGTCGAGGCTCTGGAGCACCTTGAGGCGCTGCTCGGCCTGGGCGGTGAGCTGGCGGTTCGCCGGCGTCGTGAACAGCGCGTAGGCACGGGCCTTCGAGCGGCCGACGCGGCCGCGCAGCTGGTAGAGCTGGGCCAGACCGAACATGTCGGCCCGGTGCACGATCAGCGTGTTGGCGGTGGGGATGTCGAGGCCCGATTCCACGATCGTGGTCGAGAGCAGGACGTCGAACTTGCCCTCGTAGAAGGCGGTCATCACGTCCTCGAGCTGCCCCGCCGCCATCTGGCCGTGGGCCACCGCGACCTTGATCTCGGGCATCTCGGCGTCGAGGAATTTCTTGACCTCGGCGAGATCCTCGATCCTGGGCACGACGTAGAAGGCCTGGCCGCCGCGGTAGCGCTCGCGCAGCAGCGCCTCCCGGATGGTCAGCGGGTCGAACGGCGTCACGAAGGTGCGCACCACCAGCCGGTCGACCGGGGGCGTGGCGATGATCGAGAGTTCCCGCACCCCCGTCATGGCGAGCTGGAGGGTGCGCGGGATCGGGGTCGCCGAGAGGGTCAGCACGTGCACGTCCGCCTGGAGCGCCTTCAGCCGCTCCTTGTGGGCCACGCCGAAATGCTGCTCCTCGTCCACGATGATCAGGCCGAGATCCTTGAACGCGATGTTCTTGGCGAGCAGCGCGTGGGTGCCGACCACGATGTCGACGGTGCCGGCGATGAGTCCGGCCCGGGTCTGCTTCATCTCCCCGGCGGAGACGAAGCGGGAGAGCTGCGCCACCTGGACCGGCAGGCCCTTGAAGCGCTCGGCGAAGGTCCTGTAGTGCTGGCGGGCGAGCAGCGTGGTGGGCACGATCACCGCCACCTGCTTGCCGGCGATCGCCGCCGCGAAGGCCGCGCGCAGCGCCACCTCGGTCTTGCCGAAGCCGACATCGCCGCAGACCAGCCGGTCCATCGGGCGGCCGGCGTTGAGGTCGTCCAGCACCGCGTCGATGGCGTTGGCCTGATCCTCGGTCTCCTCGAAGGGGAAGCGGGCGGCGAATTCCTCGTACAGGCCCTCCGGCGCCTTGAGCGACGGGGCCTTCTTGACGAAGCGCTGGGCCGCGACCTTGATCAGCTCGCCCGCCATCTCGAGGATGCGGCGCTTCATCTTGGCCTTGCGGGCCTGCCACGCGCCGCCGCCGAGCCGGTCGAGGGCGACCTCGGAATCCTCCGAGCCGTAGCGGGTCAGGAGCTCGATGTTCTCCACCGGCAGGAGCAGCAGGCCGCCGGTATAGGCGAGTTCCAGGCAATCGTGCGGGGCGCCGGCCGCATGGATCGTCTTCAATCCGGAAAAACGGCCGATGCCGTGGTCGGCATGGACCACGATGTCGCCGGGCTGGAGCGCCTGCACCTCCAGGATCACGTCCTGAGGCCGCTTGGCCTTGCGCTTCTGGCGGACCAGCCGGTCGCCCAGGATGTCGCCCTCGGAGACGACGGCCAGCTCGCCCGCGGTGAAGCCCGCCTCCAGGCCCCAGACCGCCACCGCCGCGTCGGTGCCGCGCTTGAGCGCGTAGACGTCGGTCAGCCGGGTGATCGCCACGGGCTTCTTGAGGCCGTGGTCGGTGAGCACGCCGCAGAGCCGGTCGCGCGACCCGTCGGACCAGGCTCCCAGGATCACGTGATGACCGGATCCCTGGAGGTCGCGGATATGCGCCACCGCGGCGTCGAACACGCTGGCGTTCTCGTCGGCCCGCTCGGGGGCGAAGTTCCGTCCGGATTTCGCGCCGCAATCGATGACCGCACGCTCGGGAGATTCCGGCTGCGCGAAGGGCGTCAGCCGCGCCACGGTGGCGGTGGCGATCCGCTCCTTGAGCTCGTTCGGCGTCAGGTAGAGGGCGCGCGGCGGCAGGGGCTTGTAGGGGGCGACGCCGGCCTGCGGCGTCTTCATCGCGCCCTCGCGGGCTTGGTAGTAGTCCTGGACCAGGGCGATCCGCTCGGCGGCGGCGTCCTCCACCTGCGGGTCGAAGACCAGCGGCACGCCGCCGAGATAGTCGAACAGCGTGTCGAGGTGGTCGTAGAACAGCGGCATCCAGTGCTCGAGGCCGGCGTAGCGCCGCCCCTCGCTCACCGTCTCGTAGAGCCGGTCGTCCCGGGTCGCCGCGCCGAAGCTCTGGATGTAGTTCTGTCGGAAGCGCCGGATCGTCTCGGTGGTGAGCTGGACCTCGCTCATCGGCATCAGATCCAGCGAGCGGAGCTGGCCGGTGGTGCGCTGCGTCTCCGGGTCGAAGGCGCGGATCGATTCCAGCGTGTCGCCGAAGAAGTCGAGGCGGATCGGCGCGGCCAAGCCCGGCGGCGACAGGTCGAGGATGCCGCCGCGGACCGCGTACTCGCCGGTGTCGCGCACGGTGCCGGTGCGCAGGAAGCCGTTGGCCTCGACCCACGCCACCACGTCGTCCATCGCCACGACGTTGCCGATCGCCGCCGAGAACGCCTCCCGGGCGATGTGGGTGCGGGGCGGGACCCGCTGCACCAGGGCGTTGACGGTGGTGCAGAGGATGCGCGGCCGGTCCTCGGCCGAGCGGGTGCGGGCGAGGCGGGCCAGCGCCGTCATCCGGGCGGCGGCGACCGCGGTCGTCGGCGAGACCCGATCGTAGGGCTGGCAGTCCCAGGCCGGCAGGCTCATCACGTCCATCTCGGGCGCCACGAAGCCCAGAGCCGCCTGGAACGCGGCGGAGCGTCCGGAATCGCGGGCCACGTGGACCAGCACGGCGGGCGCATCGACGGTGGGCGCCAGGGCGCGGGCGAGATCGGCGAGGGCCAGGGCGTCGAAGCCCTCCGGGGCGTTCGCCAGGACCGGGCTGTCGCCGCGCTTCAGGGCGTCGATCGCCCGGGCGAGGGCCGAGGATTTCGGCAGCGCGAAGCGCGCGACCTGAGGCTTGGGGGCTGGGGCGGACGCGGGGGGCTTGGGTTGCGGCTTGGCCATCGGGTCTTTCGCGGGGAATCCCGCCGGGCGCATCAGGGGCAGATGTCGGGTGGCGTTAGCCCATCGGGCCAGCGCGATAAAGCGTTCCCGCGGTCACGGCTGAACGCACCCTATATGGCGGCTCCGCCGCGGCATGGAACGGCTGTTCGGCCGCGCTTCGGGGACACGCATGGCCCGGCCCGGAGCGCCTTGCGGATCGCCACTTCCAGGCGGAAGAGATCGGCCGCACCGTCTTTGCGCGCGCAGCGAAGCAATCCAGCAGCGCCGCACCTCCGGAAGTCGCGCTGCCCTGGGTCACTTCGCTGCGCGCGTGATGACGCGGCGCGCGGCCTCGGCCGAGAGCTTCAATGGCCGAGAGCTTCGATCGGATGCGACGGAAGCCTGCGGCCCGCGCCGCTCACGCGTCCGGCCCGACGATCTCCGCCAGCGCCGCCTCGACCCGGCCGCGGAAGAAATCCGCGTTGGGCATGTGCTCGGTCATCGCGGCGGCCCGGCCCGTCGCCTGCCGCAGGATCTCGGCGCGCAGGGCCGGGTCGGAGCGCTCCATCATCTCCAGCATGATCCGCACCACCAGCTCGGTGGCGATCGACCGGGCCGGGTGGTCGTAATTGGGCTTCGGTTCGTCCATCGCGGGCTCTCTCGAAGGGGCTCTCTCAGGAATGGATCGGCGCGTCGTGCCGGTGGAACGCCCGCACCCGCCGCCAGACCGACGTGTCGTAGTTCGAGGGCGTCTCCACCTCGCCGGTGAGCCACTTGAACAGGTCGCGGTCCGGGACCTCGATCAGCGCCTCGAACTGGTCGAGCTCGTCCTCCGACAGGTCGCCGATCTCGGCATCGGCGAAGCGGCCCATGATCAGGTCCATCTCGCGGATGCCCCGGTGCCAGGCGCGGTAGAGGAGTCGGCGGCGGCGCGGATCGAGGTCGGCGCTCGTGCGGGTGGTGCCGGACATGGATGTCGGACCTCGGCTCGGAGAATGGCAGGGCCTAGATAGGCGTCCGGGGCCGGCGGATCCAGAACGGGGCTTCGGCCGGACGGGTTACAACCGGAGCGTGGGCGGGCAAAAAGAAATTGCCTCCGCCGGACGCTCCGTTATCTCGGAGGCCAACGCCCCCGGACGGGGCGGCGAGCGGGAGTCCAACGATGCCGAAGGCGATCCGGGTCTACGAGTACGGCGGTCCCGAGGTGATGCGCTTCGAGGACGTGCCCCTGGCCGAGCCCGGCCCCGGGCAGATCCGCGTCAAGCAGGCCGCCATCGGCGTCAATTTCATCGACATCTACTTCCGCACCGGCGCCTACAAGTCCCCGCACATGCCCTACACCCCCGGCAAGGAGGGTGCCGGCACCGTCACGGCGGTCGGCGAGGGCGTGACCCAGTTCAAGCCCGGCGACCGGGTCGCCTACGGCTCGGTGGCGGACGGCTGCTACGCCGAGGAGCCGGTGATCCCGGCCTCCGCGGCCGTGCCGATCCCCGACGGGGTCGACGAGAAGACCGCCGCCGCGATGATGCTCAAGGGCCTCACCGTCGAGTACCTGCTGCACCGGACCTACGCGGTGAAGCCCGGCGATACGATCCTGTGGCAGGCGGCCGCCGGCGGCGTCGGCCTGATCGCCTGCCAGTGGGCCAAGCACCTCGGCGCCACGGTGATCGGCACCGCCGGCAGCCCCGAGAAGGCGGAACTGGCCAAGCAGAACGGCTGCGACCACGTCATCCTCTACCGCGAGGAGGACGTGGCCAAGCGCGTGCGCGAGATCACCGGCGGCAAGGGCGTGCCGGTGGTCTACGACGGCGTCGGGCAGGCGACCCTGATGGGCTCGCTGGACAGCCTCGCGCCGCTCGGCCTGCTGGCGAGCTTCGGCTCGGCCTCCGGGGCGATCACCGGGCTCGACCTCGGCCTGCTCGCCCCGCGCGGCTCGCTCTACGTGACGCGCCCGACGCTCGCGACCTTCTCGGCGAACCGCGCCACCCTGGAGGAGGCCGCCGCCCGCCTGTTCAAGGTGGTCCGCGACGGCGCGGTGAAGATCGCCGTCAACGCCACCTACCCGCTGGCCGAGGCGCAGCAGGTGCACCGCGACCTCGCGGGCCGGGAGACCACCGGCTCGATCGTGATGCTGCCGTAGGGACCGGCCGTGACGCCCGGCAGGGCCGACCTGCTCCTCGTCATCGACGTGCAGGTCGATTTCCTGCCGGGCGGCGCCCTCCCCGTCCCGGGGGGCGACGCGGTGATCGGGCCGATCAACGCGCTCCAGCACCGCTTCCGGCACGTGGTGCTGATGCAGGACTGGCACCCGGCCGACCACGTCTCCTTCGCCGACACCCATCCGGGGCGGGCGCCGTTCGAGACCGTGGCGCTGCCCTACGGGCCCCAGGTTCTGTGGCCCCGGCACTGCGTGCAGGGCAGCGCGGGCGCCCGGTTCGCGCCGGACCTCGCCACCGACCGGGCGAGCCTCGTGGTCCGCAAGGGGCTGGATCCCCGGGTCGACAGCTACTCGGCCTTCCTGGAGGCCGACCGGACGACTCGCACCGGGCTGGCCGGGGCGCTCCGGGAGCGCGGCATCACCCGCGTCGTCCTGTGCGGCCTCGCCACCGATTTCTGCGTCGCCTGGAGCGCGCTGGACGCAAGCGACGCGGGCTTCGAGGTCTGGGTGGCGGAGGATGCGGTGCGGGGGATCGACGTGGACGGGTCGCTCGCGCAGGCCTGGGCGCGGATGGACGCGGCGGGCGTGCGCCGGATCGCGGCGGCGGAGATCGGCTGAGCCTTGGCTGAGCTCCTCCAGGTACGGGAGGCGAACCGCCGCACGGGGGCCGGGAGACCGCCCCCGCCGCGATGCGTTGGCCTGTCACCAGAACCCGACAGGAGACTGCATGTCCTCCAAGCATCTGAAGACCGACACCCCGACCGATGCCGACCTCAAGGGCAACCCCGGCATCGGCACGTCGAAGGGCATGAGCGGCGCCGACCCGGCGGATCTGCAGGCGGACTCGACCTTCGAGGGCGACGTGGACAACGAGACGAAGGTGGACGGCGGTGTCGATCCCGATCACCGGCCGCGCAAGAACGCCTGACGGAAGGCCCGGGGCCCTATGCCCCGGGCTCTCGGTCGCTCAGCGGGCAGGCGCGCGCGCGGGAGCCTTGTGCCGCTGCGGGGCGGGGGCGGCCGGGCCGGTGACGGTCGCGTCGCCGGGCCCGGTCGTCGGGACGTAGAGGCGGCCGGGGCTCGCGGTGTAGCCCAGCAGCAGGGCCGTGTTGGCGGCGCTGAAGGCGGAGTTGCTGTCCGCACGCGCAGCCCCCGCGGACAGGCTCAGGGCCAGAGCGGTGGCGAACCGCACCGTGTTATCTGACATGTGACGGATCCTTCGATGCGGGCGGTGTTCGGTCGGTCCGAAACCACACCCGATGACTGCAATCTGGGTCCGCACTCCCGCGCTCAAAGTGCGGCAACGCACGATAGGCGCCGCATCATATCGTAAGACTATTTACCAAAAATTGATATTGAGCTCAAAGTTCTAACCCGAGTTGCAGCGGTCCGTCCGGCTCGTCCTGCGCGAAGCCCGACAGCGACACGCCGATCAGTCGCGCGCTGCGCCGCAGGGGGAACAGGCCGGCGAGCAGGTCGAGGCCGATCCGCTCCAGGCCGGCCCGGTCGGCCACGGGGGTGGGGAGCGACTTCGCCCGGGTGACCTGGGCGAAATCCGAGAACTTGAGCTTGAGGGTCACGGTCCGGGCGCGCATGCCCTTGGCGTCGGCCCCGGCCCAGACCTTGTCGAACAGCGGCGCCAGCCGGGCGGCCAGGATCTCGAAGGCGGCGGTGTCGTCCGAGAAGGTGGTCTCGGCGCCGATCGACTTGCGCACCCGGTGGGCGCGCACGGGCCGCTCGTCGATCCCGCGGGCGACCGCGTGGTAGTAGGCCCCCGCGGAGCCGAAGGTCTCGCGCAGGCGCTCGACCGTCCAGGCGCGCAGATCCGCCCCGGTCTCGATCCCGAGCCGCTTCATCTTCGCCTCGGTGACCGGGCCGACGCCGTGGAACCGGCCGATCGGCAGGGCGGCCACGAAGTCGGGCCCCATGGCGGGGGTGATGACGAACAGGGCGTCGGGCTTCCTGTGGTCGGACGCCACCTTGGCGAGGAACTTGTTGTACGAGACCCCGGCCGAGGCCACGAGCCCGGTGCGCTCCAGGATCTCGGCCCGGATCGCCTTGGCGACGGCCGTCGCGGTCGGGAGTCCCAAAAAATTCTCGGTGACGTCGAGATAGGCTTCGTCCAGGGCGACCGGCTCGATGATCGCCGTGTGGCGGGCGAAGACCGCGCGGATCTCGTCGGAGACCGCCCGGTAGACCTCGAAGCGCGGCTTCACGAACAGCAGGTCCGGGCAGAGCCGCCGCGCGGTGGCCGACGGCATGGCCGAGCGGACGCCGAACCGGCGCGCCTCGTAGCTCGCCGCCGCCACCACGCCCCGCTCCCGGGAGCCGCCCACCGCCAGCGGCAGGCCGCGCAGGGCGGGATCGTCGCGCTGCTCCACCGAGGCGTAGAACGCGTCCATGTCGATGTGGATGATTTTTCGGAGCGCGACCTCCGGATCCATCGCTGCCTCGGAGATCCGCCGTGAGTTCCTGCTCTGTTCCAGAGACGGCGGCGGGAGGGTGGGGTCAAGGTGTATTGGTCAGGGCTCAACAGGAGTCCTGTCCGCGCCCGTCATCGCGAGCGCAGCGAAGCGACCCAGGGCAGCGGGACCTCCCGGCAGCGTAGCGTCACCCTGGATTGCTTCGCGGCGCTCGCAAAGACGGGGGCCGCCGTCAGGCGACGCTGCCGTACAGGTCGTAGGCCTCGGCCCGGTCGATCTTCACGGTGACGATGTCGCCGACCCGCACCGGGCGCCGGAAGGCGGCGTGGACATTCCCGTCGATCTCCGGCGCGTCGGCCTTGGACCGGCCCTTCGCGACCCCGCCCTCGACGGCATCGACGATGATGGGCAGCCGCTTGCCGACCTTGGCCCGCTGCAGCCGGAGCGCGATGCCGTTCTGGGTCTCCATGAACCGGCGCTTGCGCTCGGCCTTCACCGCCGGCGGCACGAGGTCGCCGAGCGCGTTGGCGGTGGCGCCCGCCACCGGCTCGTACTCGAAGCAGCCGACCCGATCGAGCTTGGCCTCCTGCAGCCAGGCCAGCAGCTCCTCGAACTCGGCCTCGGTCTCGCCGGGGAAGCCGACGATGAAGGTCGAGCGGATCGCGAGGTCCGGGCAGGTCTGCCGCCAGCTCCGGATCCGGTCGAGCTGGCGCTCCTGGTTGCCGGGGCGGCGCATGCGCTTGAGCACCGACGGGCTCGCGTGCTGGAGCGGCATGTCGAGATAGGGGAGCACCTTGCCCTCGGCCATCAGCGGGATGACCTCGTCCACGTGCGGATAGGGGTAGACGTAATGCAGCCGGACCCAGGCCCCGAGCGCGCCGAGTTCCTTGGTGAGGTCGTAGAACTTCGCGCGGACCTGGCGGTCCTGCCACGGGCTCTCACTGTAGCGGATATCGACCCCGTAGGCGCTGGTGTCCTGGCTGACGACCAGCAGCTCCTTCACGCCGGCCTTCACGAGCTTCTCGGCCTCGCGCAGCACGTCGGCGGCCGGGCGGCTGACGAGGTTCCCGCGTAAAGACGGGATGATGCAGAAGCTGCAGCGGTTGCTGCACCCTTCCGAGATCTTCAGGTAGGCGTAGTGGCGCGGGGTGAGCTTGATCCCCTGGGGCGGCACGAGGTCAAGGAACGGGTCGTGGGCCGGCGGCACCGCCTCGTGGACGGCCGCCACCACCGACTCGTAGGCCTGCGGCCCGGTCACCGCCAGGAGGTCGGGGTACTTCTCGCGGATCTCCTCCGGCTGCGCGCCCATGCAGCCGGTGACGATCACCCGGCCGTTCTCCGCCATGGCCTCGCCGATGGCCGAGAGCGACTCCGCCTTGGCCGAATCGAGGAAGCCGCAAGTGTTGACAATCACCACGTCGGCCCCGTCGTGCCGGCGCGCCAGCTCGTAGCCCTCGGCCCGCAGGTGCGTGAGGATCCGCTCGGAATCGACGAGCGCCTTCGGACATCCGAGCGAGACGAACGAGATTTTGGGGGCGGCTCCGGGAGCGGGGCCGCGGGGGGCGGGCGTGGCGGTCATGGCCTTCGGATCGGGCGGTCCCGGCCGGCGACCGAAGGTCGGTCGCCCGGAGCTGAGGACGAAAAGGATCGGGGTCGCGCTTTCTATACAGGCTCCCGGCCCCCGGCGCGAGACCGGCCGCCGCAGGGGTGACCGGCCTCGTGCGCGAGTCTGACGTCGAGCCGGAAACTTGGCTGTTCGGAAGGCGTTTGCGCGCCGGTCCTGAGATCCCACATGAAGACGCGGAACGGCGGCCTGCGTCGGGCGCGCGCCCCGTCTGCGCCTCCGAGGCGGCCCCTGCGTGCAACTGCCGCTTCCCCCGCGGCATCGCCTGTGCGACGGCAGCGTGACACGATCCGCCCCACCCGCGCCCAGGACGATAGCCCGAACCCGGTCATGTGGACCCGAGAGATCCCCTTCATCGATCCCGTCGCGGCGGCCGCCCGGCTGCGCGCCCTGCCCGGGCTCGCCTTCCTCGACAGCGCCATGCGGCACGACTCCCTGGGGCGCCATTCGATCGTGGCGGCCGAGCCGTTCGCGCGCTTCCGCTACCGCGACGAGCGCGCGATCCTGGACGGGAACCCGGTCCCGGGCGGTCCGTTCGCGGCCTTGCGGGCGTGCCTCGCGCCGTACCGGATCGACCCCGACGCCGAACACCCCTTCCCCGGCGGGGCGATCGGCTACTTCGCCTACGATCTCGGCGCGGCACTGGAGCGGGTCGCGGCCCCGGCGCGGCGGGCGGGGCTCACCGACGACATCGCCCTGAACCTCTACGACACGGCCCTGGTGATCGACCACGCCGCCGGCACCTGCCGGCTCGTCGCCACCGGCTTTCCCGAACGCGACCCGGAGAGCCGGCAGGCCCGCGCGGCGGCGCGGCTCGCCCGCTTCGCGGATCGGCTCGGCGCCGCGGAACCCCCCCTCGGGACCTCCGAAGCGCCGTCGGAACCGCTCGCTTGGCACTCGAACTTCGACCGACAAGGTTATGAGGAAGCTGTCGAAAAGGTCCGTGCCTACATCCGCGCCGGCGACATCTACCAAGCCAACATCGCCCAGCGCTTCACCGCCGACCTGCCGGCCGGGTTCGACCCGTTCGCCCTCTACCGGCGCCTGCGCGCCACCAACCCGGCGACCTTCGGGGCCTACCTGGAACTGGAGGGCCTGACCGTCGCCTCGTCCTCGCCCGAGCGGTTCATCCGCCTCGACGGCCGGCACGTGGAGACGCGGCCGATCAAGGGCACCGCCCGCCGCGCGGACAACCCCTTGGACGATCCGGAGGCCGACCGGGCGGTGGCCGAGGCGCTCCAGGCCAGCGTCAAGGAGCGGGCCGAGAACGTCATGATCGTCGACCTGCTGCGCAACGACCTGTCCCGGGTCTGCAAGCCGGGCAGCGTCGCCGTCCCGACCCTGTGCGGACTGGAGACCTACGCCAACGTCCACCATCTGGTGTCGGTGGTGACCGGAGACCTCCGCGACGGGCTCGACGCCCTCGACCTCCTGGAAGGGACCTTTCCGGGCGGCTCGATCACGGGGGCCCCGAAGATCCGCGCCATGGACATCATCACGGAGATCGAGGGCGACGCCCGGGAACTCTACTGCGGCGCCATCGGCCGGATCGGCTTCGACGGGGCCCTCGACACCTCGATCGCGATCCGCACGGTGTTCATGGACGACCGCCAGGCGGTCCTGCAGGCCGGCGGCGGGGTGACCCTGCTGTCGGAGCCGGGCCCGGAATACGACGAGACCCTGGCCAAGGCCGCCCGCGTGTTCGAGGCCTTCGCATGATCCTCGTCCTCGACAATTACGACTCGTTCGTCTTCAACGTCGTCCGCTACCTGGAGGAGCTCGGCGAGACGGTCCGGGTCGTGCGCAACGACGCCCTCGACGTCCCCGGCATCCGGGCCCTGGCGCCCGAGGCCCTGGTGGTCTCGCCCGGCCCCTGCACCCCCGCGGAGGCGGGGATCTCCCTGCCGGCGATCCGGGAGCTGTCGGGCGCGGTGCCGATCCTGGGCGTCTGCCTCGGCCATCAGGCGATCGGCGCGGCCTTCGGCGGCACGGTCGCGCGGGCGCAGCGCCCCCTGCACGGGCAGGCGACGCCGATCGCCCACCGGGGCGAGCGGCTGTTCTCCGGGCTGCCGGCGCCGATGCCGGTGGGGCGCTACCACTCGCTCGTGGTGACCCCCGGCCCCGAGATGGAGACGCATCTCTCGGTCGACGCGGTCTCGCAGGAGGGCGAGGTCATGGCGCTCTCGCACCGGACCCACCCGACCTACGGCATCCAGTTCCACCCGGAATCGGTCCTGACCGAGGGCGGCCACGCCCTGTTCGCCAACTTCCTGGACCTCGCCCGGGCGTGGCGGGAGAGACCGGAGGGACGCCGCGATGCTGTGGCGTGACGGCGCGATCGCGCCCGGCACCACGGCCCCCCTCGACCACACCGACCGCGGCCTGACGCTGGGCGACGGCCTGTTCGACACGGCGCTGGCGCTGGGCGGCCGCGTGGCCTTCGAGGACGCCCACGTTGCCCGGCTCGTGGCCAGCGCGGGCACGCTCGGGATCCCCGTCGATCCGGAGCGGGTCCGCCAGGCCATGCGGGCGCTGGCCGGGCAGGGCGACCGGCTCGCGATCCGGACCACGCTGACCCGCGGCTCCGGTCCGCGCGGGCTGAAGCCGCCGGACGATCCGCATCCCACCCTGTTCGCCACCGTGGCCGCCAGCACCAAGGCGGTGGCCTTCGCGCCCCTGCGCCTGTGGCCGACGCCGATCGCCCGCAACGACACCTCCCCGGCCGCACGGCTGAAGACGCTCGGCTACGGCGACGCGGTGCTGGCCGCCGGGGAGGCCGCCGCCGCCGGCTTCGACGAGGCCCTGTTCCGCAACACGCGCGGGCGCGTCGCCTGCGCGGGCACCGGCAACCTGTTCGCGCTGTTCGGCGAGACCCTGGTGACGCCGCCGCTCAGCGACGGCGTGCTGGCCGGGATCGTGCGGGCCGAAATCCTCGCCCGCGCCGCCGCGTGCGGCCTGCGCGCGGAGGAGCGGTCGCTGAGCCTGCCCGATGTCGTGGGCGCCGAGGCGGTCGTCCTGACCAATTCCCTGCGGCTCCTCGCCCCCGTGACGGCGATCGGCGACGCCGCCCTCGGGAGCGCCGGGCATCCGGCGGTGGACCGGCTCAAGGCGGCGCTGCGGGCCGCTCTGGCCCGTTCCTGCCAAGTGGTGGAGGAGATGGTCGCGTGACCGGTGCGGCGGTCGAGGCGGGGCGGCGCCGGCTCCGCTACGGGCTCGCGGCGCTCTACGCCGTCATCGGGGTGGTGCACCTCGTGGCGACCGACGCGATGCTGCCGCTGATGCCCGACTGGGTGCCGGAGCCCCGTCTCGTCATCCTGGCGACCGGCCTGTGCGAGATCGCGGGCGCCGCCGGGCTGCTCACCGGCCGGTTCCGCCGCGCCGCCGCGATCGGCCTCGCCCTCTACGCGGTCTGCGTCTACCCGGCCAATCTCAAGCACGCCTTCGCGCATGTCCACGTGGCGGGCATCCCGGATTCCTGGTGGTACCACGGCCCGCGCCTGGCGTTTCAGCCGGTCTTCGTCTGGATGGCGCTGTGGGCCGGCGGGCTGCTCGACTGGCCGTTCCGCGGATGGACGAGATCTGTCCGCGGGGCGACCAAGATGTCCGCGGCCGCGCCGCCGCCAGGCGCAGCTCCGCGGCCCGACGGGCCAGCAACCGCCCGGGAACCGTGATCCCAGGATCCTGTGATCCCAGGATCACGGCAGGCTTTGATCCCTGGATCCCGGGCGATATGTTGCCGGCCAGCTGCCGCGCGCGACGGAATACCGTGCCGCCCGGCCACAATACGGGCGAGCGACATGACGAGGCGCCGAGACCCGGGCCGGACGCGCCCGCCCCTGCCGGATACGGTGCCGGATCGCGACGCCGTCGAGCGGGCCCTGGAGGCCGTCCTCGACCGCCTGCGCCCGAAGCCGGTCAGCGCCGCCACCGACCCGGCGCGGGCGGGCGCGCGGCGGAAGGGGCGCCCCGGCGACGAGACGCGCTGAGGGGGTGATCGGGTCCCGCGCCTAGAGCGCTCTCCGCCGAAGTGGACGCCGGTTCGGCGCAAGAGAGCGCGTTACAATAAAGGCCTAGAGCCGTGCCCGATCGCGTTGCGATCGGGCACGGCTCTAGGGGAAAAGGTTCCTCCACAGGGCGAAGATATCGTCCGGCCATCGTCCGGATACGTCCCGCTGGACCGGCGTTCCCCGTCCGGAAGCCGCGCGATCCCTGAGCGGCCCCACCGGAGACAGACCGCATGGCCAAGCAGAAGACGCTGCACGACGCCTTCTACGAGACCCTGAAGGACGTCTACTATGCCGAGAAGCAATCCGTGAAAGCCCTCAAGAAGTCCGCCAAGGCCGCGGAGCACGCGGACCTGCGCCAGGCCTTCGAGACCCATGCCGAGGAGAGCGCCCAGCAGGTCGAGCGCCTGACGCAGGTGTTCGAGATCATCGGCAAGCCCGCCCGGGCCAAGACCTGCGAGGCGATGCAGGGGATCGTCTCCGAGATGGAGGAGGACCTCGACGACTTCGCGGACAGCCCGGCCGCCGACGCGGTGCTGGCGGCCTGCGCCCAGGCGGTGGAGCATTACGAGATCGCCCGCTACGGCACCCTGAAGACCTGGGCCGGCCAGCTCGGCTACGCGGAGGCCGCCAAGCTCCTCGACGAGACCCTGCAGGAGGAGAAGAAGACCGACGCGCTCCTCTCCAAGATCGCCGAATCGATCAACGCCGCCGGCGCGGCGGAGGACGACGCGGAGCCGTCCAAAGGCAAGGGCAGGAAGGCCGCCTGAACGGCGACCACCGGAACGCCGCCGACGCTGCCGCACGCGGCGGCGTCGGACGTGTTGCGGGCCGGTGCGACGGGCCGGGGGTCGGGGCGCCGCGGAACGAGGTCGCAGGGCGGAGCTACTGGCCCGCGATCGTCCGATCCGCTCGCGGCAGCATGCGACCCGACCGAGATCGGTCTTTTACACTGTCACGACGCTTTTAAGTCATAGACATTTCGAAGCGATTGTAAATTAACGAGTCGATAGATCTTAAAATCTCGCCAGCGGAAGCTTTTTCAGTCGGCGTAAGCATTCAGCGATCGGCGTTCTTAAACTTGCTGCGGATGATTCCGCGCCATAAAAGATCTATCGATACCGACGATGCGATATTTCCGAACACACCGCGCGCATTCTTTCCGGACATGCCCGACATGAATATACTGAAAAATATAAAGACACTGACCAAGATCACAATACCGTTCGTCATGACGACGCTGGTGAGCGCAGTCATCGTCATCTACGCGCTGAATACCATGAACGGAATCAGGGCGCGGAGCGGCTACGTCGCGGAGTATCTCACCGTCCGGCTGGCCGGCCTGCAGAATGCCCGGATCCATCTCGGCGACGCCGCGCTCATGAACCGCACCCTCATCATCGGCGAACCCAAGGCCGAGCTCACCACGTTCGAGAACCGCTACAACGAGGCCGCGAAGGCGACGCTCGATGACCTCGATCGCCTCATCGCCGCGTCGCGGTCGGCCGACGACGCGGAGAAGGCCCAGCAGATCCGCCGGATCGCCGCACCGCTGTTCGAGATCGTGGCGAACAGCAACACGGCGGCCCTCGATGACGACCGCGAGGCCGCCATCCAGATCGCGCTGAAGGACGCGCTCGGGCTGCGCAAGGCCTTCCACGCGGCGATGCAGACCCAGGTCGCGGAGCTGGAACGCCGGATCGATGACGGCAAGCAGGCCACGCAGGCCGAGGTGGAGCGCGCCACCACCATCCTGATCGCCACGGCCGTGACGGGGCTGCTCGCCGCCCTGGGCGCCGCCGGCGGGATCGCGGTGTTCGGGATCACGCGCCCCCTCGACCGCTTGGTCGCGGCCCTGCAGCGCATGGCGGGCGGCGAGACCGACGCCGCGCTGGCGGAAGCGGCGCGGCGGGACGAGATCGGCGCGGTCGGCCGGGCCGTCGAGGGGATCAAGGCCATGGTCGCCCGCGGCGCGGCCGAGGCGGCGGAGCGGCGGCACGCGGACGAGGCCGCCGCCGCCGCGGCGCGCAAGCGCGCCACGCTGGACCTGGCCGACGCCTTCGAGCGGGCGGTGGCGGGTCTCGTCGGGCTGGTCTCGTCGGCGGCCGCGACCCTGCAGGACACCGCCCGCCGGATGTCGGACACCGCCCAGGAGACCGCCCGGCGGTCCACGGCCGTGGCGGCCGCCGCCGAGCAGGCGGGGTCCAACGTCGACACGGTGGCGGCCGCCACCGAGGAACTCGGGACGTCCGTCCAGGAGATCGGCCGGCAGGTGGCGGGCTCGACCGGCCTCGCCCGGACGGCGGTCGGCGAAGCCGATCAGACCGCCGCGCTGGTCGCCGCGCTGAGCGAGGCCGCCGCCCGGGTCGGCGGCGTGGTGCAGCTGATCTCGGGCATCGCGGCCCAGACCAATCTGCTGGCGCTCAACGCGACGATCGAGGCCGCCCGGGCCGGCGAGGCGGGCCGGGGCTTCGCGGTCGTGGCCGCCGAGGTGAAGGAGCTGGCCGGGCAGACCGCCAGGGCCACCCAGGAGATCGCCGGCCAGATGGCCCAGATCCAGGGCGCGACCGGCGAGGCGGTGGGCGCCATCGCCACGATCACGGGTCGCATCCGCGAGATCGACGCCGTCGCGGCGACGATCGCGGCGGCCGTGGAGGAGCAGGGGGCGGCCACCCAGGAGATCGTCCGCAATGTCGGCCAGGCCTCGGCCGGGACCCGGGAGGTCACGGGCAACATCGCCGGCGTGGCCCAGGCCTCCGAGCAGACCGGGCGGGCCGCCGACCACGTGCTCGCGGCGGCCGCGGACCTGTCACGCCACGCCGAACAGCTCTCGGCCGAGGTCGAACGTTTCCTCGGCACCGTGCGAGCCGCCTGAGCGGCGGCGGTTCAGTTCGCCTTCTCGATGGCGCTGAGCGGCGTCCAGTAGCAGCGGTCCTGCGAGTCCTTCAGGGCGATGCAGCCGTAGGTCATCGTCCGGTTCTCCAGCCGGACCTCCTCGCCGAGCTTCCAGGACCGGCACTCGCCGCTGGCGAGGCTGACCTTGAGGAGCTGGCCGAACGCCTCCTCCTCGCCGGCCATGACGAGCTTGAACAGGCGGTCCGTGACCTCCTGCGTGTGGCAGCCGAATCGCTCGTTCACGATCGTCTCGGCTCCGGCGGGGCGGGACAGGGCGGCCACCGTGAGGGCGGCGAGGAGGGGAAGGGCAAGACGCATGCGCGGAACATATCCACCGGCCGGCGCCTGTCGAGCCCTCGGAGGCAGCCGCCGCCGCGGATGATCGCCGCGCCCGCTCACGGGTCCCGCGCAGCCTCGGCGCGCTTCACCGCCTGCCACGCGGCCTCCATGGCGGGCAGGTCCGAGCGGCCGAGCGCGCCTCCGGCCGCCCGCAGCTGCTCCGCCATGGCGGCGAAGCGGCGCTCGAACTTGGCGGTGCCGTCGCGAAGCGCCGCCTCCGGGTCGATCCCGGCATGCCGGGCGAGGTTGGCCACCGAGAACAGCAGGTCGCCGATCTCCTCGGACAGGGCCCCGGTATCGCCCGCCGCCAGGGCCTCGGCGACCTCGTCGGTCTCCTCGCGGACCTTGCCGACGACCTGGACGGCGTCGTCCCAGTCGAACCCGTAGGCGGCCGCCCGCCGCGAGACCTTCTCGGCCCGGGCGAGGGCCGGCAGCGCGCGGGCGACGCCGCCGAGCGGGTCGGGGGGCGCCTCGCCCCGGTCGGCGTGCCGGAGCGCCCGCTCCTGCGCCTTGATCGCGGCCCACTGCGCCTCGACCTGCGCCGGGTCGCGCAGCGGCGAGCCCTCGGGCAGAAGCCCGCCGTCGGGGGTGAACACGTGCGGATGGCGGCGGATCAGCTTGTCGCCGATCGCGCGCGCCACGTCGTCGAACGCGAAGGCGCCCGCCTCCTCGGCCATGCGGGCGTGGAACACCACCTGGAGGAGCAGGTCGCCGAGTTCGTCGCGCAGGTCGGCGCGGTCGCCCCGCGCCACGGCGTCGGCGACCTCGTAGGCCTCCTCGATCGTGTAGGGCACGATGGTTTCGAAGGTCTGCGCCACGTCCCAGGCGCATCCGCGGTCCGGATCGCGCAGGGCCGCCATCAGGCGCAGGAGCCTGTGCAGGGGCGATTCCCCCGGAATCTGCTCCGGCGCCGGTCCCGGCTCGCGTGCGTCGCTCATGCGGAAGGCGTTAGAGCATGGGGCACGAAACGGAAATCCACCCCTCGCGCGAACTCACGCGCGCCTTACCCGGGCGTCGCGTTCGCGCACCTGCTCGTCCTGCAGGGCGTTGAGGTAGCCGGTCAGGCGTCCGCTGACCGCCGGATCGGCGCACTGGACCCAGAGCGGGGCGGGAAGCGTGCGGACGGGCAGGCGCAGCAGGAAGGTCTCCGCCGACAGGGCGGCCTCCCGCTCGGATGCGGCGGCGAGAAGGCGGGCGCCCGCCTGCGTGCCGATCAGGATCGCGATCGTTGCCATGGGACACCCACACCCTGCGCCGACAACGGCCGCCGGCCCCAAGCGTTGCGCAAGTCGTCGCGCAAGGCGTCGCGCAAGGCGTCGCGCAAGACGTCGGGCCTGTCGTTGCGCCTGTCTCAGCTGGTCGGCCGGATGCAGAGCGGTTCCCGGGCGAGCGCGAGGCTGAACGACCAGAGGATCTGCCCGACCTCGTCCATCAGCACTGCCCCGGTCAGGAGCATGCCGGCGGCCTTGCGGCAGAGGTCCCGGGCTCCGCGGATCGCGGCTTCCGCGTCCTCCGCCTCCAGGCGGTCGCTGGCGAAGGCGAGGCCGCAGCGGCCATCCGCGTGCTCTAGGGTGCGTCGGAGATGATAGGCCGGCATCGCTCTGCCCACCCCGCGGTGATCGACCGGCCGCCCGCGATGCGGGCCTCTACGGCAAGCCGAGGCTACGGGCTGCGGCGGATGTCGGAATTGACCCATGTTAAAGGGAATCGCATTCGTCCGCCCGCGGGGGCCCGGTGTCCGGTCCACGGTGTCGCAGGGCGTCCGGGGCGCCGCAGCCGGCCGCTGCGCGAGGTCCGCGCCAGGCCGTGCCGGGTCTTGTTCCAGCGGTCCGGGGCGCGGATCAGCTCGACCAGCGCGAGCCACGCGGCCAGGCTGACCATCAGGTAGTAGGCGGGCATCCAGAGGACCGATTGGGCGAGGTCGCCCCAGCCGCGACGGGCGCAGCCGAGCAGCGCCGGCAGCACCAGGGCCGCGAGCCCCGTCCCGAACAGCGTGATGGACAGCCCCGTGACGAGGTTGTCCAGGAAGGCGGACGCGGCCGGGACGTCCTGGATCAGCAGGGACCAGACCGCCAGGGCGAGGCACACCGGATAGGCCAGCGCCGAGGCCACGGTGCCCGGGACCAGCGCGACGGCGCAGAGCGCCTCCAGGCCGCCGAGGCTGTGCGCGTTGGCCAGCGGGCGGCGCCCGTGGGTGAGGCTCGTCTGGATCAGGCCCTTCAGCCAGCGGGTGCGCTGGGCGAGCCAGGGCGCGAACCGGGCCGGCGCCTCCTCGAGCGTGGTGCTGGGCAGGTCGCCGACGGTGTAGCCCGCCAGGGCGAGGCGCAGGCCGAGATCGGCATCCTCGGTGACGTTGAAGGCATCCCAGCCGCCCAGCGCCCGCAGCACCCCGGTGCGCAGGTGCATCGAGGTGCCGCCCAGCGGCACCGGCAGCCCGCAGCGGGCCAGCGCCGGGTTCAGGACATCGAACAGGCCCGCATATTCGAGGGCGAAGGCGCGGGCGAGCCGCGAATCGCCGGCATTGTCGATCACGAGGCGCCCCTGGAGGCAGGCGGTGCTGTCGGGAAGGCGCGCGAACAGGGCGGCCGCCAGCCGCAGCTGCCCGGGATCGGGGGCGTCCTCGGCGTCGTAGACGGTGAGCAGCGCGCCGCGGGCGAGCGGCAGGGCGACGTTGAGCGCCCGGGGCTTGGTGCGCGGGGCGCCCGGCGGCACCGTGATCACCGCGAACCGGGCCGGCAGGGGGATGCGGGCGAGGGCCGCCGCGGTCTCGGCATCGTCCCGCTCGATGAGGAGCGTGATGTCGAGCTTGGCCGGCGGATAGTCCAGGGCGGCCAGCGCCCGGATCAGCTGGGGCACCACCGCGGCCTCGCGATGGAGGGGAACCAGCACCGTGTAGACCGGCAGGTCCGCATCGGCGAGCGGCGCCACGGCCCCGTCCGCCATCGCCACCGGCGCCGGGATGGCCAGGGCCGCGAGCCGCAGCGTCGTCATGCCCAGGAACAGGCACTGCGCGGCGAGGGCCGCGGCGCGGACGAGCGGCGCCGGGAGGGCCGCGCACAGGCAGAGCCCCGCGGCGAGCGCGAGGACGAGGAGCATCAGCCACCAGACGGCCGGCTCTCGCGCCGTGGCCCGCTCGGGCATCCGCCGCCGCAGGTCGTTGGCGGCATGATCGGCCACCTGCCCGGGGATCGCGGCGAACACCGCTTCGCGCAGATGGGTCGGGCTGGTGATCGCCGGCCGGGCGATGCGGTGGGCGCCATCGAGGAGGTCCGCGATCGCCCGGCCGCGGGGCGCCAGCACGCAGGGTGCCACCGAACCGAGGGCCAGCGGGGCGAGGCCGGTGACGAGGCTCCCCGGGAAGGTGAGGCCCAGGCCGAACGCGATCGGCCCGTCGAGGTAGGGGGCGTCGAGCGCCCGGGCGAGGGCCCGGTAATACGTCGCCTCGGCCATCAGGCCCCCGTTGAGCAGGGCGGTCGCCGCGTCCGTCCCGGCGGCGGCGGCCTCCGCGGCGGCGCGGGCGAGCAGGCGGCCGTCGACGCCCTGCGCGAGAAGGAAGGCGACCTCCGGCGGCAGGGCAGCCTGCGCCGCAGGCGGGCGCTGGAACGACACGCCGCGCGCTCCCCCGGTGGCCTCGGGACGTGGTAGAGGGGGCGGGTGAGCCAGTCCCCCTCCCCCCGCTCCGAGAGGAGCACCGCCCCCGCCCCGTCGTCAAGAGCGCGTGGGATCCTTGTCCCATCCTGGCTCGCGGCTGCCGCACTCGTCGTCGGCTTGGGCTGCGGGTCGCAGTGCGTCGGTGCCGCCGCCCAGACCGCCCCGCCGTCTGCCCAGCCGTCCGCACCGCAGACCGCGGCTCCGGCGGCCACGCCCGCCGTCGCGGTGCCGGATTTCTGGAACCCGCGCAGCCGCGGCGAGCGGGTGGACGCCCCCCAGACCGGCCGCGCCGTCCGCTTCCTCACCGACGACGAGTTCCCGCCGCTGCACTTCGCCGGGCCGGACGGCAACCCCACCGGCTTCGTGGTCGAGCTCGCCCGGGCCGTGTGCGAGAAGCTGACGATCTCCTGCACGGTGCAGGCGCGCCGGTTCGACACCCTCCTGGACGCCCTCGACGGCAAGCAGGGCGACGTGGTCGCGGCGGCGATTCCCCTGACCGCGACGCTGCGGGAAAAATTCCTGTCGACGCGCCCGTATTTCCGCTGGCCGGCGCGCTTCGCCGCCCGGACCGACAGGGGCCTCCCCGTCCCCTCGGCGGCGGCGCTCGCCGGCCGCAGCGTCGGGGTCATCGCCGGCAGCGCCCATGCCGCCTACCTTAAGGCGTTCTTCCCGAAGGCCGTACCGAGGGACTTCGCCGACCTCGCGGCCGCCGAGAGCGCGCTCAAGCGCGGCGAGATCGACTACCTCTTCGCCGACGGCCTGAACCTCGCGCTCTATGTCGGCGGCCAGGACGCGGAGTCGTGCTGCGCGCTGATCGGCGGCGACTACCTGGAGAACCGATACTTCGGGGAGGGCATCGGCCTGATCACCCGCCAGGAGGACGCCGCCCTCTCCCGGGCGCTGGACGACGCGCTCCAGCGGGTGTGGGACGACGGCAAGTACACCGAATTGTACCTGCGGTTCTTCCCCGTCAGCCCGTTCTGAGGGCTTTCATCGCGGGCGGGAATCGGGGATCCTGCCCGCCGGGCTTCGGCTGTCGGATTGCACCATGACGGATCTGCTCGAACTGGCCATGGCGAAGGCGCGCGACCTGCCTCCGGACCGACAGGACGAGATCGCTCGCCTGCTTCTGGCCTTCGTGGGTGACGAGGGCCCCGTCTACCAGTTCACCCCGGAGGAAGAGGCGGAGCTCGACGAAGCTGATGCCGCCGAGGCGCGGGGCGACTACGCGACCGACGCGGAGGTGCGCGCCATCTGGGCCAAGCATGGCCTGTGAAGCTGCTGCTGACCCGCCCCGCGGCAGCTCAGCTCGACAGGGTGCTTACCTATATCGATGTGCTGAACCCGCAGGGCGCGCGTCACGTCCTGCAACGCGTTCAGGCTGCGATGGATCTTCTTCTGCAACATCCCTTCGCGGGCTCAACGACCGCGCGACCCGGAGTTCGGCGGCTCCTCGTACGCCCTTACCCCTACGCGATCACGTATCGCGTCCGCGCAGGCGAAGTCGTCATACTGGGCATCCGGCACAGCGCGCGCCGGTCGCAAGTCTGACCGCGCTCTGCTGATCGTGCCATCGTCGCTGCGGGTGATCGTGGCCCCGCATTGCACCGCCAGACGTTCCGCTCCAATGCGAACCGCTCTAGGGTGGGCGCTTCCCATTCGCGCTCATCCAGACCACATGCCAGCCGCTCCCCCAGCCCTGACCCTCGACCCCGACATCGTCGAGGCCGCCGCCAACGCCGCCGCCTGGCCCTTCGAGGAGGCGCGCAAGCTCGTGGCGCGGCTGGAGAAATCCGGCAAGACCGAGATCCTGTTCGAGACCGGCTACGGCCCCTCGGGCCTGCCGCATATCGGCACGTTCGGCGAGGTCGCCCGCACCTCCATGGTGCGCCACGCCTTCCGGGTGCTCACCCGCGACGCGGTGCCGACCCGGCTGATCGCCTTCTCGGACGACATGGACGGGCTGCGCAAGGTCCCGGACAACGTGCCGAACCGCGAGATGCTGGCCGCCCATCTCAACCAGCCGCTCACCCGCGTGCCGGACCCGTTCGGCACCCATGACAGCTTCGGGGCGCACAACAACGCCGAATTGCGCCGCTTCCTCGACGCGTTCGGGTTCCGTTACGAGTTCCGCTCGGCGACCGAATGCTACCGCGCGGGCGTGTTCGACGCGACGCTCCTGCGGGTTCTGGAGCGCTACGACGCCGTGATGGAGATCATGCTGCCGTCGCTGCGGGCCGAGCGCTCGGCGAGCTACTCGCCGTTCCTGCCGCTCCACCCGGTCACCGGCCACGTGATGCAGGTGCCGATCGACGAGGTGAAGGCCGGCACCGGCACCATCGTGTGGCGCGATCCCGCCACGGGCGAGCGCTACGAGACCCCGGTGACCGGCGGCCACGCCAAGCTGCAGTGGAAGCCCGACTGGGCGATGCGCTGGGTGGCGCTGGGCGTCGATTACGAGATGGCCGGCAAGGACCTGATCGATTCGGTCAAGCTCTCGGCCAAGATCGCCCGGGCGCTCGGCGGCGAGCCGCCGGAGGGCTTCAATTACGAGCTGTTCCTCGACGAGAAGGGCCAGAAGATCTCGAAGTCGAAGGGCAACGGCCTGACGATCGACGAATGGCTCAAGTACGGCACGCCGGATTCGCTCGCCCTGTTCATGTACAACAAGCCGCGCGAGGCCAAGCGCCTGTTCTTCGACGTGATCCCCCGGCACGTGGACGAGTATATCGGCTTCCTCGACCGCTATGCCGGGCAGGACGCGAAGCTGCGGCTCGGCAACCCGGTCTGGCACCTCCACGCCGGCAACCCGCCGGAGCCCGAGCGGGTCGAGGGCGCGAGCCTGACCTTCGCGATGCTGCTCAACCTCGCCGCGGTGGCCAACACCGAGGATCCGGCGGTGCTGTGGGGCTTCATCCGCCGCTACGCGCCGCAGACCGGGCCGGAGACCCATCCGGGCCTCGACCGGCTGGTGGTGCACGCCCTGAAGTACTTCTCGGATTTCGTGCGCCCGGCCAAGACCTACCGGGCGCCGACGCCCGAGGAGCGGGCGGCGCTGGAGGATCTGTCGGAGACGCTCAAGGACCATGCCGGCTCCACCGATCCGGAGGCCCTGCAGGCGGCGGTCTACGAGGTCGGGCGGCGCCACTTCCCCGACACGTCCGGCAAGGCCAAGAGCCCGGACGGGCGGCCCGGCGTGTCGCAGGCGTGGTTCACCAGCCTCTACAACGTGCTGTTCGGCGAGGCGCGCGGACCCCGGTTCGGCTCCTTCGTGGCGCTCTACGGCGTCGCGGAGACGCGGGCCCTGATCGCCTCCGCGCTGTCGGGGGCGCTGGTGGCCGAGCACGCGGCCTTCGCGGCCGGCAAAGCCCCGTCGCTCGAGGACGTGTGACCGCGCGATGATCGTCGACAGCCTCGCCGCGCTGGAGGCGATCTACGACGCGCCCCTGGCGCCCGCCTCCACCGCCAAGGTGGCGGCTTCGATCACGCCCGCCTACGCGGCGCTGATCGCGGCCTCGCCCTTCGCGGTGCTGGCCACCAGCGGCCCCGAGGGGCTCGATTGCAGCCCCCGCGGGGACCGGCCGGGCTTCGTGCAGGTCGCCGACCCGCGCACGCTGATCCTGCCGGACCGGCGGGGCAACAACCGGATCGACTCGCTGCGCAACATCGTGCGCGACCCCCGGGTGGGGCTGCTGTTCCTGATCCCGGGCTCGGGCACGACCCTCCGGGTGAACGGGACGGCCCTGATCTCGGCCGATCCGGATCTCCTTGCCTCCTTCCGCGTCGACGGGCACGCGCCGCGCACCGCGGTCGTGATCACCGTGGCGGAGGTCTATTTCCAGTGCGCCCGGGCGATCATCCGCGCGGGGCTGTGGGACGCGGAGGCCCGCGTCGATCCGGCGACCCTGCCGACGCCCGGGGCGATCCTGGCGGCGCTCACCGCGGGCGCGGTCGGCGGTGCGCGCTACGATGCCGAATGGCCCGAGCGGGCGGCGAAGACGATGTGGTGAGGACCGGGCCGGTCCGGGCCCCGACCGTGTCGTCGCGGTCCACGGCAGGGTGGGCGTGCCGGTTGCACGCCCCGCCCATCTCTGCTCTCTCCTCCCCCGAGGCTCAGGAGACGCGTGCATGGCGAACCCGGCGCAGGTCACCGGCGCGCCCGAGCCGGTGAAGGCCGGGACGGGCGCCTTCCTCACCCCCCTGTTCACCGACCGGCGGGTCGCCGCGGTGCTGGGCCTCGGCTTCGCGCAGGGGATCCCGTTCCTGCTCGTCTACGCGACCCAGTCGGCGTGGCTCGTCCAGGCGAAGGTGCCGCTGGCCACCATCGGGCTGATGAGCGAGCTGACCATCGCCTACAAGCTCAAGTTCCTGTGGGCGCCGTTCCTCGACCGGTACGACGCGCCGCTCGTCGGCCGCTGGCTCGGGCGGCGCCGCGGCTGGATCGTCGCCACGCAGATCTTGGTGGCGCTCGCGCTCGCCGGCGTCGCCTTCGGCGATCCGGCGAACTGGCTCGCCTGGACGGTGGCGTTCTCGCTGGCGCTCGGCGTCGCCGGCGCCACGCAGGACGTGGTGATCGACGGCTGGCGCATCACCGCCGCGCCCCCCGAGCAGCAGGCGCTGATGTCGTCCTGGTCGGAGATCGGCTTCCGGATCGGCAACCTCGCGGCAGGGGCGGGCGCCCTCTACCTGTCCGACGCCTATGGCTGGCGCGCCGCCTACCTGTGCATGGCCGCCCTCATGGCCCCCGGCACGGTCGCGGCCCTGCTGGCGCCCGAGCCCCCTGCCCCCGAGGCGCCCGCCACCGGCGGGTTCGTCGAGACCGTCTGGGCGCCGATCCGCGACCTCCTGGCCCGGCTCGGGCCGCTCGCCGTCCCGGTGCTGGCGCTGGTCGCGGGCTTCCGGATGCCCGGCTACGTCTCGAACGCCATGGCGATCCCGCTGTTCAAGACGCTCGGCTATTCCAACACCGACATCGCCACCGTGACGAAGCTGTTCGGCTTCTGGATCGCGCTCGGCGGGACCTTTCTCGCCAGCGCCATCATCCCGCGGATCGGCATGATGGCGAGCCTGCTGATCGGCACCGTCACCGCCTCGGCCTCGCACCTCGCGCTGGCCTATCTCGCTTGGCACGGCGGCCATGGCGGCGCCGCCTTCTGGACCTTCGCGGTCACCGTGGGGATCGACGGCTTCGCCTACGCCTTCGCGTCGATCGTGCTGATCACCTACATGTCCCGGCTCTCGGCCACCGCGCACGCGGCGAGCCAGTACGCCCTGCTCACCTCGCTCTGCGCCCTGCCCGGCAGCCTGCTCGCCGGGTTCTCGGGCTTCGTGATCGAGCAGACCGGGTTCGCGTGGTTCTTCGTCGGCACGTCCCTGATCGGTATCCCGGTGGCGCTGCTGTGCGTCCTGGTGGCGCGCCGGCACGGGCCGATGGAGGCGCCGGGGCAGGCCGCGTGAAACCAGCGCGAGGCGGCGTCCCGCCCGGGATCGCAGCCGGCGGTTGTCTCTTTAGCGGAGATTAACCATGGGGCGGCTTAATGGCGGGGACGGTTGATGTCCTCCCCAGACGGGCAACCCTGACCACGCGCGCGGAAAAAGCCTCCGCGGGCGAACGGTGGCGGCTGCCTGCGGGGAAGCGCGGACGCGAGTTCCCCGAATGGCCCAGGCTGCGATCTCCCGAACCGCGTACCGCGCCGCCGCGCCCGCGCGGACGGCACCCCCGCGCATCACCTACGTGGAGACCCCCTACGACCCCGTCGTCCGGACTCGGGCCCCCTACCCGAGCGCCATGCGGCGCGCCCGCCGCCGGGCCCGGCTGACCGGCCTCATCGCGCTGACGGCCGTGACCCTGGCCGGCTGGGCCGTGCTCACCCCTCCGCCGGGTCCGCCCGTCGGCGAGCCGCCGGCCGTCGCGGCCACCGCTGAGCCGGCCCCCGCGCTCCGGTCCACCCTGGCCACGGCCCGGGACCCGGCGCCCCGGCCGAGCGTCGCCTGGATGCTCGATCCGAGGGCCGCCCTGGGCTCCGGCGCGGCGCGCGCCTTCGGGGACGAGGCGCCGCCCGCCCCCGGATTCCTGGTCGCCGTCGCCGAACCGCCGGCGGCGATCCGGGAGATCGCCCGGCAGGTCGCACAGGCGGAGCAGGTCCGGAGTACCCGGGCCCGGGTTGCCCAGGCCAGGATCGTCGAGGCCGCGAAGACGCCGGAGCCGCAGTTGCGCACCGCCGAGGCCGCGCCGACGCCGGCGGCCCTCGCGCCCGTCGCCACCTCTTCCCTCGTGCCGCTGCCGGTGGCGCGGCCGCCGGAGTTCCGGCGCGCCGCCCCGGCGCCCATCCGCGTGGCCGCCCGCGCCATGCCCCGCACCCGCGACGTGTTCCGCGCCGCGATGGCCGAGGAGCCCTCGTTCTTCGAGAAGCTGTTCGGCGGCGGGTCTCGGGAGGAGTCCCGCCAGGAGGCGCGCCAGGCGCTGGCCTATGCCAGCCCGGATGCCCTGCCCCAGGAAGCCCCGCGCACCCGGATCAGCCCGGCGCCCGAGTCGGTGGCCGGCACGGCGGTCTACGACATCACCGCCCGCACGGTGACGCTGCCCTCCGGCGAGGTGCTGGAGGCCCATTCCGGCCTCGGCGAGGCCATGGACAACCCGCGCTACGTCCACCTGCGGATGCGCGGCTCGACGCCCCCCGGTACCTACGACCTGACGGAGCGCGAGCGCCTGTTCCACGGGGTGCGGGCGATCCGCCTCAACCCGGTGGGCGGCAGCGCCGCGATCCACGGGCGCGACGGCCTGCTCGCCCACACCTACATGCTGCGTCAGCCCGGCGCGTCGAACGGCTGTGTCTCGTTCCGCGACTACAACCGCTTCCTGCAGGCCTTCCTGCGCGGCGAGGTCCGGCGGCTCGTTGTGGTGGCCGGCAGCGGCGGCGATTTCTTCGGCAGCCGGATCGGCATGGCCGATCGTCCGGGCCGGCGCGGATAAGGGCTGCGCCGAAAGTCGGAGATCACTTCCGCGCGGCGCGGCTTTACGCGCCCGCCCAAGCCTGCCTTAACGGGGCTCAGACGCCAGCCCTGACAAGAGGCACCCGATGAAACTGCCCCGCCGCTTCTTCCAGCCCCTCGCCACCGGCGCGCCGGCCCCGTTCCGCGAGCTGCCGGTGCGGCTGGAGCGGATGATCCACTTCGTGCCGCCCCACAACGACAAGGTCCGCGCCCGGGTGCCGGAGCTCGCCGGCACGGTCGACGTGGTGCTGGGCAACCTGGAGGACGCGGTCCCCGCCGACCAGAAGGAGGCGGCGCGCAAGGGCTTCGTGGCCATGGCCCAGGCCACCGACTTCGCCGCCACCGGCACCGGCCTCTGGACCCGGATCAACGCCCTCAACTCGCCGTGGATTCTCGACGACCTGTTCACGATCGTCGCCGAGGTCGGGGACAAGCTCGACGTCGTGATGGTGCCCAAGGTCGAGGGGCCGTGGGACATCCACTACATCGACCAGCTCCTCGCCCAGCTCGAGGCGCGCCACGGGGTGACGAAGCCGATCCTGGTCCACGCGATCCTGGAGACCGCCGAGGGCGTGGCCAACGTCGACGCCATCGCGTCGGCCTCGCCGCGGATGCACGGCATGAGCCTGGGGCCGGCGGACCTCGCGGCGTCGCGCGGCATGAAGACCACCCGGGTCGGCGGCGGCCATCCGGATTACCGGGTGCTCAGCGATCCCTCGGGCGACGCCCCCCGGGCCACGGCGCAGCAGGATCTCTGGCACTACACGATCGCCAAGATGGTCGATGCCTGCATGGCCAACGGCATCAAGGCCTTCTACGGCCCGTTCGGCGATTTCTCAGACGGCGATGCCTGCGAGGCGCAGTTCCGCAACGCCTTCCTGATGGGCTGCGCCGGGGCCTGGACGCTGCATCCGAGCCAGGTGGCGATCGCCAAGCGGGTCTTCGCGCCGGATCCGGCCGAGGTCGCCTTCGCGGCCCGGATCGTCGAGGCCATGCCGGACGGAACCGGCGCGGTGATGCTCGACGGCAAGATGCAGGACGACGCCACCTGGAAGCAGGCGAAGGTCATCGTGGATCTGGCCAAGCTCGTGGCCGCGAAGGATCCGGAGCTGGCGGCGGTGTACAAGCTGGGGTGACTCTTTCACGCCCCGAACCGCGCCCGGTACTCCTGCGGCGTCGCCGCGACATGCCTTGAAAAGCTGCGCCGCAGCGTCTCCTCGGAGCCGAAGCCGCAGCTCCGGGCGATGCGCTTCACCGGCTGCGCCGTCTCGGCGAGCGCCCGCCGGGCGGCCTCCACCCGCAGGCGCTCCACCGCCTTGGCCGGGGTCAGGCCGGTCGCCTCCAGATAGTGCCGGCTGAGGCTGCGCTCGCTCATCCCGGCGGCTGCGGCCAGCGCCGGCAGCGACAGGTCGCCCGAGAGGTTCTCGGCGATGAAGGCGTGGAGCCGCCCGAACCGCTCCTCCCCCGCCTGCAGGGCCAGCGCCGCGCTGAACTGCGCCTGCCCGCCGGGGCGCTTGAGGAACATCACGAGGTGGCGCGCCACCGCCAGGGCGAGGGGGCGGCCGAGATCCTCCTCCACCAGGGCCAGCGCCAGGTCGATGCCGGCCGTGACGCCCGCCGAGGACCAGACCGGTCCGTCGCGCACGAAGATCGGGTCCGGCTCCACCCGGACCCGCGGATGGCGCGCGGCGAGCGCGCCGCAATGCTTCCAGTGGGTGACGGCCCGCCGCCCGTCGAGGAGGCCGGCCGCGCCCAGCAGGAACGCGCCGGTGCAGACCGAGGCGACCCGGCGGGCGCGAGCGGCCCGGTCCCGCACCCAGGCCACCAGGGCCACGTCGCCGCAGGCCGCGACGACGCCGGGTCCGCCGGCGATCACCAGGGTGTCGACCGGCGCGTCGCGGTCCGGGAGCGGGTCGACCATCAGCCGCAGGCCCGCCGAGGCGGTGAGGGCCAGATCGCCGGCCGACACCACGCGCGGCGCGTAGGGCGTGCCGGCGCCGCCATGCTCGTTGGCGGTGGCGAAGACCTGGAGCGGTCCGGCCACGTCGAGGAGCTGCACCTCCGGGAAGGCCAGCACTTCCACGGGCCGCGGCGTGTTTGGCGAGATGCGAGGGGTCTTTGGCATGTCCGCCAGATCCTGCCGCGGTAGGGTCCCGCTGTCCACCACGGAGGCATCGGCATGATCCCGACCGACACGCACCTTCAGATCGGCTCGCTCCTGTTCGAGGGGCTCGACCAGATCGACCTCACCGGGCCGTTCGAGGTCCTGTCGCGGGTGCCCAACAGCACCTACCGGATCTACGGGGCGAGCCCCGAGCCCGTCCGCGACGTGCGCGGCCTCCGGATGCTGCCGGACGCGACCTTGCGCGACGCCCCGCGTCTCGACGTGCTCCACGTGCCGGGCGGCCATGGCCAGGAGGCGCTGATGCGCGACGCCGCGATCCTCGGCTGGATCCGCGATCAGGCGGCGGGCGCGAGCCACGTCCTCTCGGTCTGCACCGGCGCCCTCCTCCTCGGGGCCGCGGGCCTCCTCGTGGGGCGGCGGGCGACGACCTACTGGAACGCGGTCCACCTGCTGCCGTTCTTCGGCGCCGAGCCGGTGGACGCCCGCGTCGTCATCGACCGCGACGGAGAGGACCGCACCTGGGTCTTCGCCGCCGGCGTCACCGCGGGGATCGACGGGGCGCTGCGGCTCGCCGCGGAGCTGCGCGGCGACGAGGCCGCGCAAGGCATCCAGCTCGGCATCCAGTACGCGCCCGAGCCCCCCTTCGACAGCGGCACGCCCGGCACGGCCCCGCCGGCCATCCTGGCGCGGGCCCGGGCGGCGGCGGCCGACATCACCGCCCGGCGCGAGGCCACGGCCCGCGCCATCGCGGCCGAACTCGGCATCCGGGTCCCTGGAGGAGACCCCCGATGAACCTCACCCACGTGCGCGCCTTCGCGGCTGCCCTGCAGGCCAAGGATCGGGACGCCATGCTGGCGCAGATGGCCGACGGCGTCGTGCTCAACACGTCGCTCGCCGCCGAGCCCGTGCGGGGCAAGGCCGCGATCCGACCGGTGGTCGACGCGCTGCTGGCGACGATCGACGCCTTCGAGATCCGCGAGATCCTGCAGGGGCCCGTCTACGCGGCGGCGTTCTTCGGGGCCTCGGCCGGCCCCCACCGGATCGACGGCACCGATGTCTGGCGCCTCGACGAGGCCGGGCTGATCCGCGAGATGACGGTGCTCTGGCGGCCCCTGCCCGAGGCGATCGCCGTCCGGGATCTGCTTCTTCGCGCCGCCAATACAGGAGGATCGGTGCGCGGCGGGTGACACGATCCGTCATCGGACCTATCTGTCCGTCCTGGACGGATCGAACCATGACGGACGTGACACTGAGAACCGCGAAGTTCGCGATCGGCGCCGTGGTGCGCCACCGGATCTACCCGTTCCGGGGCGTCGTCTTCGACGTCGATCCGGTGTTCGACAACACCGAGGAATGGTGGCTGTCGATCCCCGAGGAGGTGCGGCCGCGCAAGGACCAGCCCTTCTATCACCTCCTGGCGGAGAACGCCGAGACCGAGTACGTCGCCTACGTGTCGGAGCAGAACCTGCTGCCCGACACCTCGGGCGAGGCCCTGCGCCACGCAGCCATCGCCGAGATGTTCGTGCGCGACGATGCGGGCGCCTACCGGATGCGCGACCGCGCCACGAACTGACCGGTCGCGCCGGGGTCCGGGAAAAGGGTTCGGCAAGCCCGCGACGGTCGCCTCGTGCGACGGCGGGCGCCGTCGGACGGGCTCCGCGCCATGGTCACCAGATCCCGATTCGCTGCCGCGACGCCCCTGGCCGCCGGCTTCCTCTGCGCCCCCGTCCGCGCCACGACAGCGCCGCCGAACTCGATGCCGGCGGGCTGGTGCTCCGGCGCGAGCCCGGCAGCGCGCTGGCGAGCGCGGACCTGTCGATCGCCCGCGACCGGATCACCGTGTCGTACCTGTTCCGCAGCCGGGTCGGCCCCCACCCTGGTCCGCCGGGAAGCCCGGGACCACCGGCCGGATCAGGACCTGCAGTGCTGATCGTAATGCCGGAGTCGCACCCGATGGGGAGCCGGTAGGCGCCGCAAACGCGCGGGGCCGAACCTCGCGGTCCGGCCCCTGGAACGGGCCCGCCTCGCGGCGGGCCGATGCGAAACGGTCTTACTTGGCGGCCGGAGCCGCCGCGCCCGCCGCCGGAGCCGCGCCGGCCGCGCCGCCCTGCTGCTCGAGCTTCTTGCGCATGTCCTCGGAGCGCTTCTCCAGCTCCGCCTGGAGCTTCTTCTGCTGCTCCTCGAGCACCTTCGGATCGACGGCCGGACCGTCGAAGGCCTTGCCGAAGCCGGCCAGCGGCACCGCGAACGTGACCTCGCGCTGGGTCTGGTTCTGCACCGAGACGTTGAGGGTCGTGCCCTTCTTCATCGCGGCGACCACGCCGGCATCGACGCCGCCGGCCTCGGCGAAGCAGCCGTTCGGGAAGCAGACCGCGAAGCGGCCGGCCGTCGGGGTCTGACCGTCGACGTTGAACCGGATGCCCGGCTGCAGCAGCAGGCCGAGGGGCAGCAGGTAGCGGATCACCCGCACCTCCTGCTTCTGGGCGGGGTTCTTCATCTCGTAGACCGCCACCGCCAGCACGGGCTGGCCCTGGTCGGACACGAAGTCGCGGGTCGTGTAGCAGATGTCGGTGCCCGAGTTCTGGTCCTTGCCGCAGACCTTGGTCCAGTCGGCCTGGCTCGGCTCGGACTTCACGGTGACGATCTGCGGGCCGGTCTGGGCGGCCGGGGTGTTGGCCGCCGGGGTGCCCGGCGCGGTCGGCGCGGGGGCGGTCGGGGCCGGGGCGGCGGGCTTCTTCGGCTGCGCCAGGGCCGGCGCGGCCGCGAGGCCGAGGCCCGCGAGACCGAGGAGGGCAGCGCGCGCGCGCGTCGCGGAGCGGGTGAAGGACATCGGCTCTGACCCCTTGGAAGAGACGTGGTGTGACTGGCAGGATGCGGAGCCCGCCTGACGGCAGGTCCGCCGGAGCGACCGGGTGCGCGCCGCCATGACGGGCTGCCATGACGGACCGCCCGGAGGTCCGGATGAATCGGTCCGGTCGTCGGACGGGACTGGCGCCCGGAGGCCCGCATGTCCCGCCCCGACCGGGCGGCCTGCCTTTCCCCTGGAATGAGGCGAAGGCATGACACCGCGGCTTGACACCGCGACGAGCGGGCACGTCGGCGCCCGCTCGTCCGCGGCCGGCCCCCGATAGGCCCGCCTCTGCCCAGCCGCAAGCGCGACGTTGCACGAGCGCGTGATCGGCCCGGTCGCACAGCCCGGGGCCGGCCTTGCGGCATCGGCGGGCGCGGCCGGGCTTAGCGGTCGGTTAACCGTACTCGGCCGACCATGCTGCGGGATCTGCAGTATCGATGGGGCGGCAAGTTTGAGCGCGTTCGCGGTGGCGGAGAGGACGGCCGACGCCGCACCGGACGCGTCCGCGCGGGCCGACGGACTGCGCGGCAACCTGCGCGGCAGTCTGTCCGCCCGCCTGTTCGCGGCGGCGCATACCGGCCCGCAGCGCACGGCCCTGCGTGATTCGGGCGACCGGACCGGCTGGTGCGGGCGTCCGCCGATCGTCTGGACCTACGCGGCCGCCGCCGAGATCGTCGGGCGCCTCGCCCGCGGGATCGGTGCGTGGCGCCTCCCGGCCGGCAGCCGGATCGGCCTGTGGTTCTCCGGGGGGGCCGAATCGGCCCTGGCGCACCTCGCCGTCGAGGCGGCCGGTCACCTGCCCTGCCCGATGCCCGCCACCTGGGATCCCGAGCAGCTCTCCGCCGGGATCGCGGCTGCGGGCCTCGTCGCGGTGCTGACGGAGGGGCGGCGCGGCGAGCGCCGGCCCGCGGACGATCTCACCCATGCGGCCGCGCGGCATTTCAACCTGAGCTACCTCGCCGCCTTCGGACCCGGCGTGCCGGACGGCGTGATCAGCCTCGACGCCATGGCCCTCGAGCGCGGGGTGGCCGAGCCGGTCCCGAGCCTCGGCCTCGTGACCTTCGCGGGCGGCGACCCGGGCCGGCCGGTCTACCGCTCCGCGGAGGCGCTCGCGGCCGCCATCGCGGTGCATCTCGACGCCCTTCCGGTGAGCCCGGACGAGCGGATCCTGACGCTCCTGCCGGCCCATGACCTGCGCGGCCTGGTGACCGGCCTCGGCGCCGCGCTGATGGCCGGGGCCGGCCTCGAGACGGTGATCCCCTTCGACGGTGCGGGCTTCCGCGCCGCCCTGCTGCGGCCCGTGCCGACCCGGCTCGTCGCGCCCGTGCTGATCGAGCCGGCGCTCGCGGCCCTGCCCCTGCCCTGGACCGTGCGCACCCTCAACGTCGTTCACCGGGCGCCGGCCTCCCTGAAACTTTCCGCGCCCGGCCCCGCGGTCCCGCAGCGCCTCGACTCCCTGGTCTTCGACGAGGAGGCCGTGCTGACCCGTCCCGGTCTGCAAGACCTCGCCGCGACCCTGGACGATCCGGACCGGGCACCCCTGCCCCGAGCCCTCCTGGCGCTCGCCCGCCGCGCCGATGGCGGCCTGGCCTATCGCGGCCCGGCCTGCGCGACGGCGCCGCTCCCCCGCGGCGAGATCCCGGACACGGACGCGGCGACCTGGCGGGGCGCGGCCCGCGCGGCGAAAGCCTGAACGCCGGCCCATGGGCGGTTCATCCCGCGCTCAGGCGCGGCGGATAATCTCGCATCTGCACACAGTCCGACGGATCCGAACCGTACCTTCGCGGGTTCTGCAACGGATTGTGGTCACGGCTACCTTTCCAAGCTGTGCCGGATGGAGTACCGCTCAAGCTCATGGGTGCGCTGCAACAAGTGCTCGTGGTCGATGACGGCGTTCGCGCCGTCGACCGGTCCCTTTCGGGCGAGCTGGCCAACCTGGGCTACGCGAGCGTCACCGCCTCCATGGAGGCGGCGGACGACGTGCTGGCCGTGATCGCCCGTCCCTCCGCCGTCCTGCTCCAGACCCCGACCCGCCGGAATCCCGCCTATGCCCGCCGGGCCGCGCGCCTGCGCTCCCAGCTTCGGGATCGCGGGATCCCCGTCATCCTGATCGGCGATTCGGGCGAGGTCCGCTCCGGCGGACCCGTCGACCTCGCGACCCGCCTCGGCGCCTACGTGGCGGCCCAGCCGGACCTCTAAGTCTTCGTCCTCCCCAGGACGGGGCGAGGTCGAGCCGTTGCTCTACCGCGTCCCGCGCATCAGCTCCGGCGCGCCGATCCGCGGCAGCACACCCTCCCGCATCACCAGCCGCCGCAGCGGCCCGAGCTGCGCCATCGCCAGGAGACCGAGGCCGCGGAGCGCATCCACCGGCAGCAGGTCGGTCAGCAGGCTGCGGTTGAGGAGATCGACCGCGGCCGTGCGCGCCGCCGTATCGATTCGGCGGGCGCGGGCATAGGCGTCGAGCGCCGGACGGCTCCCGGGATCGCGCCCGTCCCGGGCGGCGTCGCGGATCACGTCCCGCAGGGTCGCGGCATCGCGCAGGCCGAGATTCAGGCCCTGCGCGCCGATCGGCGGGAAGACGTGCGCCGCCTCGCCGATCAGCGCCAGCCGCTGGGCCACCGGACGCGCCACCGCGAGCCCGCGCATCGGCACGAGGCCGCGCGGGCCGTCGACCCGCATCGCGCCGAGCATCCCCCGGGCCTGCCGCTCCACCGCCCGACCGAGGGCCGCGTCGTCGAGGGCGGCGAGCCGCCGGGCCGCCCCCTCCCCGGTCACCCAGACGAGGCTGGAGCGGTGCCCGCCCGGCAGCGGCACCAGGGTGAAGGGGCCGGAGCGGGTGTGGAATTCGGTGGAGACGTCCCGGTGCGGCCGGTCATGGGCCAGGATCGTGGTGATGGCGCTCTGCGGGTAGGTCCAGTCGCGCACGCGCAGGCCGCTCGCGGCCCGGAGCGGGGAGCGTCCCCCGTCCGCGGCGACCACCAGCCGGGCCTCGATCGCGCCGCCCCCTGCCAGGGCGATCCGCGCGGCCGCTTCGCCGGGTGCGGCACCGGCGGAATCCGCCTCGACCAGGGTGAGGTTCTCCTGGGCCCGGGCGCGGGCGCGCAGGCTCTCGACCAGGCGGGCGCTCTCGACGTTCCAGCCGAAGGCGTCCAGGCCGATCTCGGCGGCCTCGAAGCGCACCGGCGGCGGCCGGAACAGGCTGCCGGTGTCGTCGACGATCTGCAGGGTGCAGAGCGGGCTCGCCTGCGGCGCCACGGCCGCCCAGGCCCCCAGCGCCCCCAGGAAGCGCACCGAGCCGTCGAGCAGCGCCACGGTGCGCCCGTCCGCCACGGGCGCGTGGCGGCCGACCAGGGCCGTCGGGACTCCCTCCCGGGCGATCGCCAGCGCGGCGGCGAGACCGGCGGCTCCCGCCCCGACCACGGCGACGTCGAAGGCCATGTTGGCTATCTCGGACATGCTGTCTTGTGCGAACCTCTGCCCGTTCCCCTGCCGATCGGCCCTCTTCCGCTGTCGGGAAGTGCGGGACCCGCGGCTTGCCATCCGCGCGGCACCTGCCCGTATCTGCGCTTTCGGCTCTCTCTGCCAACCCCGCCCCGCGAAGGCCACAGCGCCGCAGCCCGGAGGTCCGCATGCCGGTGCGATTCGGCCCCTCATCCAGCTTCGCCGCCGTGGCGCCGCGCTACGACGCGACCCGCCGAATCCCGGAGGTGCACCTGCTGGCCTGCTACGACCGCCTGATCGCGGCCGGATTGTTCCCCCAGCGCGGCCGGATCTGTGACGCGGGCTGCGGCACCGGCCAGATCTCCCTGCCGCTCGCCGGGTGCGGCTACAGGGTCGTGGGCTACGATCTCGCGGCGGAGATGGTGCTCCGCGCGCGGGCCAAGGTCCGGCCGGGCTGGGATGCCCTCTACGCGGTGGCCGACGTCCGTGCCCTGCCCGAACGGGATGCCGCCTGCGATGCCGTGGTCGTCTCGAAGCTGTTCATGCACATCGCCGACTGGCAGGCGGCCGCGCTGGAGCTGATACGCGTCGCGCGGCCCGGCGCGCCCATCGTGCATCTGCGCGACCGGGGGGCCTACGGCACCGAGATCCGCCGGCACTTCACGGGGCGCCTCCGCGCGGCTGGCTTCGACAGGCTGTTCCTCGGACCCGACCCCGGTTCGAGTGCCGACCTCGTCGCCTTCATGACCGCTCAGGGCTGGCCGCTGGTACCGGTGGCGACAGACGATATCGGCTGGCGCTTCGAGACGACGGCCGCCGAAACGCTCCGGGGTTTGCGCGAGCGCATCTTCGCCGAGTTCTGGTACGTGCCGGACGCCGCGTATGCGACGGCCCTAGCCGAGACCGAAGCCTGGGCGGCGGCCGAGCCCGGCGGCCTCGCCCGGACCGAGACCATGACGCCGTACCTCGCGGTTGACCTGTTCCGGGCCGCAGGCTGAACACCGTCAGCCCAGGAACGCCGTCAGCCCAGGAACGCCGCCAGCTCCGAGAAAACCTCCTCCGGCCGCTCCTCCTGGAGGGTGTGGCCGCAGTCGAGGGCCCGGCCCGAGACGGTGGTGGCCTTCTCGCGCCAGGTCTCCAGCACGTCGTAGGTCTGGCCCACCGTGCCCTTCGCGCCCCAGAGCGCCAGCAGCGGCGCCGTGACGCGCGCCTGCGAATCGGCCGCGTCGTGCTCCAGGTCGATCCCGGCGGCGGCCCGGTAATCCTCGCAGATCGCGTGCCGGCAGGCCGGGTCGGAATAGCAGCGCAGGTACTCGGCGAAGAGGTCCGGCGGCGTCGAGCCGGGGGTCTTGGACTGGCCCTCGACGTGGTGGCGCAGGAAGTATTCCGGATCCGCCCCGATCAGCGTCTCCGGCAGGGGATGGGGCTGGATGAAGAAGAACCACCAGAAATAGCGGGTGGCGAAATCCTTGTCGGTGCGCGCGTACATGGTCGCGGTCGGCGCGATGTCGAGGACCGCGACCCGCTCGACGGCTTGGGCGTGGTCCAGGGCGAGGCGGTGGGCGACGCGTCCGCCCCGGTCGTGGCCGACCACGGCGAAGCTTTCGTGGCCGAGGGTCCGCATCACCGCGACCGCGTCGGCCGCCATGGCGCGCTTGGCGTAGGTGGCGTGCCGCTCGCCGCCCGGGGGCTTGGCCGAATCGCCGTAGCCGCGCAGGTCCATGGCCACGACGCTGCGGCGCTCCGCGAGGCGCGGGGCGACGTGCAGCCACGTGGACAGGGTCTGCGGATGACCGTGCAGCAGCAGGACCGGCGGCCCGGAGCCGCCCGAGCGGGCCTGGATCGTCACGCCCGGTTCGGTCTCGATCCGGTGCCGCTCGAACCCGGGCAGGAAGTCGCTGGCCATGGGGGAGGATCTCCATCGCGCCGCACGGGCGCCGCACTGGCGCGGCGCGATGCACCGGATGATAAGGCGCCTCCGGCACCATGTCCGCCGAACCGCCATGACAGATGCACGCGCGCCTCACGACCCGGTCCTGAACGCCCCCGAAGCCGTCGAGGCCCCGGAGGGCGCCCCCGCGGCCGCCCCGGCCCTGCGCCCGAGCATCCTCGACGCGCTCTTCGCGCCGGCCCGCGCACTGCCGGGCATCGGCCCGAAGATGGCGCCGCTGATCGAGAAGCTGCTCGGCACCCCCGAGCGCGAGGCCCGGGTCGTGGACCTGCTGTTCCACCTGCCCCAGGGCGGCGTGGCGCGGAAGCTCATGGGCTCGATCAGCGAGGCGCCCACGGGCGAACCGGTGACGATCGGCGTCACCGTGGTGGCGCACCGTCCGGCGCAGATCGGGGCCGGCAAGCGCCCGCATCGGGTGCTGGTGGAGGATGCCTCCGGCGACATCTCGCTGGTGTTCTTCGGCATGCCCCGCGCCCGGGTCGAGAAGATGCTGCCCCTCGGCGCGCACCGCTACATCACCGGCCGGATCGACCTCTGGGACGGCACCCGCCAGATGGTCCACCCGTCCCGGATCGTCGACGAGGCGGGCTTGGCCGAACTGCCCGCCGTCGAGCCGGTCTACGGCGCCACCGAGGGGCTGACCTCCCGGGCGATCAACAAGCTCGCGGTCGCGGCCCTCGACCGCCTGCCGGTCCTGCCGGAATGGCAGGATGCGGCCTGGCTGGAGCGGAACCGCCTGCCCGCCTTCGCGGACGCGCTCCGTCTGGAGCACCGCCCCGAGGAGGCGCCGCCGAAGGCCGAGGACCCGCTCCAGCCGCCGCCGGGGACGCCGGCCCGGCGGCGCTTGGCCTATGACGAGCTCCTCGCCTCGCAGCTGGCGCTCGCCCTGCTGCGCGCCCGCCAGCGGCGCAAGGCCGGCCGGGTCAACGCCGGCGACGGGGCCCTGAGCGGGCGCATCGCGGCTGCCCTCCCCTTCGCGCTGACCGGAGCCCAGGCCCGGGCGGTGGCGGAGATCCGCGCGGATCTCGCCGCGCCGCGCCGGATGCTGCGCCTGCTCCAGGGCGATGTCGGCTCGGGCAAGACCGCGGTGGCGCTGCTCGCCATGGCGTCGGCCGCGGAGGCCGGGCGTCAGGCCGCGCTGATGGCCCCCACCGAGATCCTGGCCCGGCAGCATTTCGAGCGGCTGAAGCCCCTCGCCGGTCCCCTGCGGCTGCGGCTGATGACCGGCCGCGACAAGGCCGCGGAGCGGAAGAGCACGCTGGCCGATCTCGCGGCGGGCGAGATCGACATCCTCGTCGGCACCCACGCCCTGTTCCAGGAGGCCGTGACCTTCCGCGACCTCGGCCTCGCCGTGGTAGACGAGCAGCACCGGTTCGGCGTCCACCAGCGCCTCGCGCTCGGCGCCAAGGGCGAGGCGGTCGACTTCCTGGTGATGACCGCGACGCCGATCCCCCGCACCCTGGCGCTGACCTTCTTCGGCGACATGGACGTCTCGATCCTCGACGAGAAGCCCGCCGGCCGGCAGCCGATCCGCACGATCACGCTGCCCACCGAGCGGATCGACGAGGTCGTGGCCGGCCTCGCCCGGGCGATCGCCGGGGGCGAGCGGGTCTACTGGATCTGCCCGCTGGTGGAGGAATCCGAGTTCATCGACCTCGCCGCCGCCGCCGAGCGCTTCGACGACCTGCAAAAGCATTTCGGGGACGCGGTCGGTCTGATCCACGGCAAGATGCCGGGCCCCGAGAAGGACGCCGCCATGGCGCGCTTCGCCGCCGGGGAGACCAAGCTCTTGGTCTCGACCACCGTGGTGGAGGTCGGGGTCGACGTGCCCGAGGCCACCATCATGGTCATCGAGCACGCGGAGCGGTTCGGGCTGGCGCAGCTGCACCAGCTCCGCGGCCGGGTCGGGCGCGGCTCCAAGGCGTCGTCCTGCCTGCTGCTCTACCGGGGGCCCCTCGGCCAGGTGTCGCGGGCGCGGCTGGAGATGATGCGCGAGAGCGAGGACGGCTTCCGCATCGCCGAGGCCGACCTGAAGCTGCGCGGCGAGGGCGAGGTGCTGGGCACCCGCCAGTCGGGACTGGCCGCCTTCCGGCTGGCGCGTCTGGAGAGCGACGGCGGCCTGCTGGAGGCGGCCCGCGACGACGCCCGGATGATCGTGGAGCGCGATCCCGGCCTGAAGAGCCCGCGGGGCCAAGCGCTGCGGGTGCTGCTCTACCTGTTCGAGCGCGAGGCCGCGATCCGGCTGATCGGGGCTGGATGAACGGCAAGATGAACGGCGTCGTTCAGGAAAGCCCGGCGTTCATGAACGGTTGGGCCGGGAATCGTTTCCGATCGGCGGGATCGGTAGTCCGATGCGGCAATGTCACAGGCGCTCGGGAAAGAGCCGTATTTTCAAGGTGTTGGCGGAGCGGCGCCGAAGCTTGGCCGCGCTCCGGCGGCGGCTTGGCGGCCTGCGGACAGGTCTCGTGACCTTGCATCAGCCATATTCTTCCCTTAACTGGAGATGAACGAATGGCCCGGTAAGCCGGGACATCACGGACGAATCTGGAGGACGGACATGTCGAACGGACTGTTCCAAAACCTGCCGGGCTCCCACGAGATGGCCGGTATCCAAGCCCTGCCGAACGAGCCCTGGCTGCTGCCGATCTCGGATCGCGCCGCCGAGGCGGCGAGCAAGACCGCGGACGAGTTGCAGGCCGCCGTGCGGCGGGCCGCCCGCCCCTTCTGGCTGGCCGCCAACGGGCTCTGCATCGCCCTCGGGCTCGCCCTCACGCTTCAGTGCGCCACCGGCTGGATCCCGACGGCGCCGCGCAGCGCCGTGACGGTGGCCCAGGCGACCCCGCCGACCATCGCGCCGCAGACGGCGTCGCTGCAGCGCTGAGCCGACTCGGCAGGCTGAAGAGGAAGGGCCGTCCCGCCGCGCGGGACGGCTTTTTTCGTGGACGATTGCCGCCCCTCCGGTTGCCTCCCCAGGCCTCGGGGGTGGTGAAATCGGGGTGACGGGAGCCTCGGTTGCGCTCCGGTGCCTCGGGATGGAATCCTAAGCGGACCAGACGGTGTCCCCGCTTCGACGGTCCCGGCCGACGCTATCGTCATCGCGCGCGGAGCGAAGCGACCCGGGGAAACGCGACCTCGGCAGGCGTGGCGCTTCTGGATCGCTTCGCTCCGCGCGCGAAGACGGCGACCGGAAGCGGTATCACGCGTCCTGCGGCTCGCGCCGTGGGGTGCCCCCCACCGGCTGGGCCGCCCGCAGGGAGGCCGCCATGGCGTTGAGCCGGCCCTGCGGGTCCTCCGGCTGGATCACGCCCGCCGACATCACCAGCTTGGCCGCGTCGTCGACGCTGATGGCGAGTTCCACCACCTCGGCCCGCGGCAGGTAGAAGAAGAAGCCCGTGGTGGGATTGGGCGCGCAGGGCAGGAACACGCCCACGAGCTCGTCCGCGGCGGCGCCCCGGTCCCGCAGGGCGCCCTCGATCTCGGCCGCCGCCGGGGCGGACAGGAACACCACCGACCACGTGCCCTTCACGGGAAACTCCACCAGCCCCACCGTGCGGAACGAGGTGCCGTTGGCCGAGAACAGGGTCTCGAAGATCTGCCGCAGGCCCTTGTAGAGGCCGGAGATCACCGGCGTCCGGGCGAGCAGCACCTCGCCGAACTCGATCACCGAGCGGCCGACGAGGTTCGCCGTGAGGAAGCCCAGCAGGGTCACCGCCAGGAACGCGATGACGAGGCCGAGGCCGGGGATGGAGAACGGCAGGTAATGGTCCGGGAGGTAGCTCGCCGGCACCAGCGGCTTCACGAAGGAGTCGATCAGCGCGATGAACCACCACGTGATGTAGGCGGTGATCGCCAGCGGGCCGGCCACGATGATGCCGGTGAGGAAGTAGGTGCGCAGCCGCCCGCGCGCGCTGACCCGCGTCTTCGGGGCGCCGCCGGGCGCGGAGACCTCGGGCTCGGGGCCCTGAACCGGCGGGGGACTCGGCGCCACGGTTGCCCTCTCGGCCGCTCGACGCGCGGCGATCCTGCTGCGGGGGCCATTCCCCGGGAGGGAGAGGTAGCGGTTGCGCTTGCCCGTCTCAAGGGCGGGGGCGCCACGGTCCCCCGCCGCCGTCAGGACGCGGGATCGGGCGGCCGGAACGCCATGGCCGGCATCGCGTCCCGCGGGATCACCGCGCCGCGATGGCCGATCACCGCCCCGGCGAGGCGGTGGGCCTCGCCGGCGGCGGCCTCGGGCGCCAGCCCGGCGAGGCGCGCGGCGAGGTAGCCCGCCGCGAAGCTGTCCCCCGCGGCCGTCGTGTCGACGACGCGCTCCACCGGCCCGGCCGGCACGGCGGTGTCGGACGCCCCGTGCAGCACCCGGGCGACGGGCCCGGATCGACCCGAAGCCTTGAGCACGATCTCGGCCCGGCCGCGATGGCGCAGGACCTCGTCCTCGCCCGTCTCGCCGAAGAGCCAGTCCAGATCCTCCACCGAGGCGAAGATCAGGTCGGCCTGCGCCAGGGCCGCGCGGAAGGTGGTCCGGGCCTCCTCCCGGTCGGGCCAGCCGCGGGGGCGGTAATTGGTGTCGAAGGCGACCCGTCCGCCCCGGGCGCGCAGGGCCGACAGGGTCTCCGCCAGGGCGGCGCGCCCGCCCGCGCCGTAGAGCGAGAGGCTGATGCCCGAGACGTAGACGAGGTCGTAGGTCGCGAGGGCGGCGCGGGTCCCGGCAGCGTCCGGGCCGGTGAAGAGATCGCGGGCCGCGGCGCGGTCGCGCCAGTAGTGGAAGCTGCGCTCGCCGGCCGGGTCGGTGCGGATGATGTAGAGGCCCGGCATCCGGCCCGGCATCCGGCGCACTGCGCCGAGGCCGATGCCTTCCCGGGCCCAGGACGCCGCCATCTCGTCGCTCCAGACGTCGTCGCCGAGTGCCGTGACGTAGTCGACCGCGACTCCGAGACGGGCGAGGTAAAGGGCGGTGTTGAGCGTGTCGCCGCCGAATCCGCGGGCGAGGCTCCCGTCGGGGCGCTCCGACAATTCCACCATGCACTCGCCGATGCAGGCGACTCTCATGCGGTTCCTCCCGGTGCGTCGGCTGTTCCCCGCACCGTTTGTCCCGGCCTGTCAATCTCCGCCCGGGGGACGGATCGGCCGCGCGTCCAGGGCTCCCCACCGAGGAGACCCGGACGCGTCATGACGATCCCACGTCGAGATTTATAGATTTGCATATTGATTGGTAAATCAATCGGTTTTTCCATGTAATATCTGTCGTAGATTTCCAATAATATTGTTCTACAATGAGCAAAACACGATTTAAGATCTGAACTGATCGATCGCGTATCCCGACGTTCACATCTTTATGAACAGGAAAATCGTACTTTTAAACGCGCGTTAGGCGGAACACGTCACGCAGAGCGGGTGCCCATGTCGACTTCGCACCGGAGCTCGCGTGACCGACGGACCATCGCGGCGTGCGATCCCCGCCCGAGCAGGGTGGCGATCATCGCAGCCGGCGGCGCGGATGCGGACCTCAAAACCGATTGTCACGAAGACGTTTTTGCCATGAATCACGTTTCGTACGAGATCTTGTCGCGGGCCGCATCGTTGTGTCGGGCGAGGCTCGAAATACATCCGTTGACGGTCCGGTGAAAAATCGGCGACACCGTCCGAGGAGTCGAACTGGGTAGTTCGGTCATGTTCCATTCTGCTTTGAGCGCCCTGACATTCTCGTCCGGAGAATTTCTGACCATCACCGAGAGCCGGGGGGTGAGCGGTGCCTGGAGCTGGATCTTCGCGGGCGGGGACCAGGTCTGGTCACCGGGCTTCTATCGCCTGCTCGGCCTGGTGCCGAACGCCGCGAAGGCGAACTACGATCTGCTGCTCTCGTTGATCCACCCGGAGGATCGGCACCGGCTGCCCTCCCTCGCCGAGGTCCGCCAGGGTCACGTTCCCCGGGAGGTGACCGTCCGGGTGATTCGCCCGAACGGCACGATCCGGACCCTCTCGCTGACGATGGAGGTGCGCTTCTCGGCCGAGGGGCGGCCCGTGGCCATCAGCGGCATGGCCCTCGACGTGAGCGACCGCGAGCAGCTGGTCCAGCTGCGGCATGAGGAGCGCCGCCGCCGGGGCGCGCTCTATCTCACCGAGCACATCGCCACCTTCTCGGTGGGGCTCGACCTGATCCGCGAGCTGCCCTTCGAGGTGGCGCAGGTCCACGGCCTCCCCTTCGAGGAGATCAGTGTCGACCCCTACATCATGATCGTCCCGGAGGAGCGCGGAGCCTTCCAGGCGGTCGCGGCGGAGCAGATCGAGCGGCGGACGTTCTTCCAGGGGACGGCCCACGAGCGACTCGCCAACGGCGAGCTCTGGCACTTCCGGATCCTGACGATGCCGGTCTGGGATCCGGACGGCACGTATCTCGGCCGGAGCGGCCTCAAGTTCCCGGTGCGGACGGGCGCGCGGCTGCCGGCCACCCTGCACACGGGCCTCGAGCAATCCGTGACCGGCCACCACCTGCGTGCCGCCAGGGCCCTGCTCGACTGGTCGATGATGGATCTGGCCCGGGCGAGCGGCCTGTCGCATTCCACGGTGCGGCGGCTCGAGGAGGACAGCGAGCATCGGGGCAGCCGGTCGCGCCTTCACGCCGCCGAGGCGCTGCGCCGGGCCGGGGTCCGCTTCGTGGTCATGGAAGACGGAACCCTGGCGGTCGCCCGGGCCTGAAGCGCCCGCGAACGCACCACCTACCCCTCCGGCGGCCCGGAGCCGGACCGGAAGTCCCGCCGAACGCGCGCCCCCGCGCGTGGGCGGATCTCCCGGTCAGGGCGACGGCCGGGCCGGCCCACGCCGCTCATCGGCGGCTCGGGCCGTCGACGGGCGGCGAAGCGGCACCCGTGCCGGTCAGGCGGCCTTGTGGCCGAGCTGGATCGCCTTGGCGATCTGCGAGCGCTTGGCGGCGTAGCCGGGGGCGACCATCGGGTAGTCGGCCGGCAGGCCATACTTGGCCCGGTAGCGCTCGGGGGTGAGCCCGTGCGCCGTGAGGTGGCGCTTCAGGGTCTTGTAGGGCCGGCCGTCGATGAAGCTGATCAGGCCGTCCTGCTGGATCGATTCCTCGATCTGCGCCGCCGTCGGGCCGGTCCAGCCCGGGCCCGAGCCCGACGTCCCGCCCTGCAGGACCGAGATCGCCGTGTGAACCTGATCGATCAGAACCGGAAGGTCACCCACGCCCACCGCATTCCGCGACACATAAGCGGCAACCAGAGATGCCGTGCACTTGATCAGATCCGTGTTCAGATCTGCGGACTTTTCATGCAAATCAATCGTGTTCATGAACCCCCCGGTACAGAAAAGCGAAGTCATCTCGACAGTTTCCGAGAGGCGGCCAATTCAACGCGACTCGCCGGCCTCTTCGTCAGCCGTAATGCTTCGGCTCTGCCAACATTGGCGCCTAAAAATACAAAATTGGAAACAAAAGTCTAGTGTTTATCTAAAGATTACTTTGAACACATTTGGTCCGCGGCGTTTAACATGAGGTTGCGCAGCCATCTGATCGACGACAATTATTGCGCAGCGGCCGAGATCATGCGGAATCGTCGCGGCGATGACTTTGAATGGCCTTTCAAAGACCGCGTGTGAGCGCGCGAATCAGCCGTCGTGACGCGGACTGACCGGTTGCGAACGCCGTTTAATGTCACCGGGGCAGCATCGGGACGGATCGCGCCGGACCACCTGCCGGTGGTCCTGCGTTTATGTTTACTGATGTCAAATGAAGTATTCGGCTATATAAAGCCAATGAAGTTCAGCCTATAATAAATTATAACTGCATATCTAACGCAGCTATCAGTCATGCCGGAAGCGGGGGTGCCAAGGCCGGGCCGGCGGGCGGCTGACTCATGAGAGGACAGTTTCCATAGGACGCTCAAGCTTTCATAAAGCATTCATTATCCTCAGCGGGCGAGGTCGCGCGGATCTCCGCCGGCGCGCCGCGGCGGTTGCGGTGGCCGCCTGCGTACCCCGCAATCCGGCCGCGTGCGGGCCGTCACGTCCCGACGCTTGGCACCGGACGGGACAGTTGCGCCTCAGATTTCGTTAAGCTTATCGCGGTCCGGACGACATCTGCTGGCCTGCGGTCGGCGATCCGATTAACAGAGTCATCAGGCAAGTCGGCGATCTTGCGGCCGGAGCATCTTGCATGCCGTCCGAACAACCGCGCTTTCTCTTCGGCGCGGATGGATCCCGGACCGTGCGGGACGGGTCCTTCGATGCGCTGACCAGGGCGACCTCTCCATGTCCGGACCGGATTCGATGTCACTTCCGCGCTCCCTCTCGACGCTGGCATCGCCGGGGCCCGAGGACGTGGTCGGCGGCCGGATGGCCCCCCTCTGGCTGCTGCTCGTGGGGTGCGCCGCCGTCCGCCGCCACTGGCATCTGATCCTGGCGACCGGCCTCGTCTGGTCGCTCCTCGGCCTCGCCGTCGTCGTCGATTCCCTCGACGGGGCGCTCCACGTCCCGGACCGGTGGTTCGGCCTGATCCTGCTCGCCGAGGGCGTGAGTTCGCTGGCGGTGGGCGCGGCCGCCATGGGCGCGGCGCGGCGGCTGCGATTCCTCAAGGGCGGCCTGCTCACGATCATGGCCGTGCTGATCATGATGGCCACGCGGCACAGCACCTTCCTGCTCGCCATGATCTTCGGCATCGCCTTCACGGTCGACGGCGTGGTCCGGATCACGATCGCGGGCCTGCTGAAATTCACGGGCTGGCGGATCTCGGCGGCCCTGGGCGGCCTCAGCGTCGCCTTCGGCCTGTTCCACCTCCAGCCCTGGCCGACCTGGTACGCCGGGACGGTGGGCTACTGCATCGGCATGTTCCTGATCCTGAACGGCGCCAACCTGGCGCTGGTCGGCCTGCGCATCCGGCGTCTGCGGGCGGCGGCCGGGTCCGAGGCGCCGACGGCGACCGACAGCCTGACGGTCCATGTCTGGACCCCGACGGGACAGGCCACCACCCCCGCCAGCCAGCGGCTGATCCGACGCTACGTGGCCTCCGTCGACAAGGCGGGGCGCTACTCCACCGGCCACGCGGCCCTCGAGCAGGGCGGCGACCTCTACATCAGCCACTACCCGGCCGTGGAGATCGACCGCTCGCCCGCCAACCTGCGGTCGAGCCTGCGCGCCGGCCACGAGAACGACGTGCCCGGGCGTTTCCTGCCCTCGCACGCCGACGAGGTCGCGGATTGGTGCGCGGCGACGGTCGCGGTGCCGCTGACCGGCATCGACGCCGCGCGCCTGCGGGCCTTCTGGGCGGCCTACAGCCAGGACACCACCTACAACTTCATCAGCCGCAACTGCTCGACCACGGTCGCGCGGGCGCTCGACGTCGCCGTCGAGGGTGCGTTCAGCCGCGGCGGCCATCCCTGGCGGACGCTCGCCCGGGCGCTCACCACCCCGGAATTCTGGGCCGCTTCCTTCCTGCGCAACGGCGCCCGGTCCATGACCTGGACCCCGGGCCTCGTCCTCGACTACACGCGGGCGCTCAGCGCCCTGGTCGATCCGGCCTCGCCGGTGCCGTCCATCCCGTGGAAGCGGGTCGGCTGGCGGCTCGCGCGCAACTGGCGGGCGCGCGCCCTGGCCCGGCTGAACCCGCTCGCGCGGCGCCCGTCCCTGACGGATGCCGGCCCGACGGGGGCCTGATCGCGCCCCGCGGGGCCGGTCGCGGAGATCGCGGTCAGCGGGGGGGCCGGGCCGCGTCCGGACGGCTGGCGGCGAGATCGGCCGCGATGGCCTGCATCACCGCGAGCGTGTCGATCTCGTCCTGCTCGGCCCCGTGGTCGCTGAGCTTGACGATCACCGTGCCGGTGTCCCGGTTGACGTAGATGTACTGGCCGTAGACGCCGATCGCCGAGATGTCGCCGTCGTCGCCCCCCGGCGCGTGCCACCACTGGGCCGAGTACTGCCAGCCGTCGACGTCGCGCCGGGCGGGCGTCAGGATCCGCTCGATCCAGCGCGCCGGGACGATGCGGTTCGCGCCCGTCCGGCCCTGGTCGGCCACCAGCAGGCCGAGGCGGGCGAAGTCCCGGGCCGTCGCGTTGATGCAGCAGAACGCCTTCTCGACGCCGCCCGCCCGATCGAGGTTCCAGGTGGCGTCGGCCTGCGCGCCCATGGGCTTCCAGATCCGGTCCGAGAGGATGTCGGCCAGCGGACGCCCCTCGACGCGGGCGAGGATCAGCCCGAGCAGCTCGGTGTCGATGCTGCGGTAGCGGCCCCGGCTGCCGGGTTTGAAGGACAGGTGCGCGTTGTCGCGCACGAAGCCCTCGATGTCCCGGGTCAGGTACATCCCGGCGGTGCCGGTCAGGGGATGCCGGGGGTCGTAGTTCTCCGGCACGGCGATCCCGCTCGCCATGTCGAGGAGGTTGCGCACGGTGATCTGGCCGAAGACCGCGCCGTTCTTCAACGCGGGCAGCAGGGTGGCGACGCGGTCGGTCTCGGCGAGCTGGCCGCGGGCGATCGCGGCGCCGACCAGGAGCGACACGATGGACTTCGCCACGGACCACGAGGGGAACAGGGTCGCCGGCCCGGTGCCGGGGCGCTGCCATTCGTGGATCAGGACGCCGTCCTGCAGGACCAGGAAGGCGTTGGTGTGGGTCGCCTCCAGGACCGTCATGAGCGGGACCGTCCGCCCCTTCCAGGCGACGCGGTCGAGGATCGGGCGCGGCCGCTCCGGCAGGGCGCTCGCCTGCGCGGGCGCCCGGACGATCCGGCTCGGGAACCACGGGCCCACCGCCGACGGCTCGATCACCGCGAGCGCCGTGAGGGTGACGGGATCGGGCACGTTGACCAGCGCGGTGGCGGCCCAGGCGCAGCCCGCCGCCGCGGCGGCGCCGGCCG
>NZ_JBKFBO010000015.1:0-232 GCF_053346215.1 Methylobacterium sp. A49B | reverse complement strand
TCTGGGCCTGTCCTCGATCACCAACTCGAACAGCTCGTCGAGCTCGAACGGTCTGGGCAACTTCCTGCTGAACGCGGACGTGAACAAGACGCTGGCGACGCTGACCTCTGCGGGCGGCACGCTCAACTCGGCGGCGAGTGCCCTGGGCTCGAACCTGTCGGTGGTGCAGAACCGTCAGGACTTCTCCAAGCAGCTGATCAACGTGCTGCAGACCGGCTCGGCCAACCTGACG
>NZ_JBKFBO010000014.1:0-697 GCF_053346215.1 Methylobacterium sp. A49B | reverse complement strand
CGAGGACCCGACGGTGGAGTGGAAGGAGGACGAGGCACCGTTCCAGCGGGTCGGGATTGTCCGGGTTCAGCCGCAGGACAGTTGGGACCCCGCTCGGGTCCAAGCGGTGGACGAGGAGATGCGCTTCAGCGTGTGGACTGGCCTCGCAGCACACCAGCCGCTCGGCAACATCAACCGCGCTCGCAGCGCCCCCTATCGGCATTCGGCCGAGTTTCGCGAGCGGTTCAACCGCTGCCCGATCCACGAGCCGGGTGCGGTGCGCTGAAGCGGCATCCTGAAGTTGTAACTGCTGCAGATCTCAGATCGGGCGCAACAGCGATGTCTGCTTCATCGCAAAAACGCTCGAAAGCGGACAAGCAGAAATCCACCCAGTGCAGATGCTCGGCACCTGATCTGGGCAGCCGAAACTGGCCGAAAGCCGCCGGTCCGCTTCGGGGAACGAGCGCCTAAAAAGCGGACGGCCTCCTATCGACCCAACTTCGCCTTAACAGCGTGTATCGAGATCTCCGGAAAGCGGACATTCGCTGAAGATGACGAGGCGAATGCGTCGCATACGCCCAGACCCCAACTTCCCGCGCGATCTCATCAGGCTGAACGCCTGTGAGAGGTGATGCTCGTGGGTGACCCGGAACTCGCCCGTCCCCTGGGAGATGCCTCGGTACGACGCTATTCAGCACGCCTGGAGAGATCAGCATGA
>NZ_JBKFBO010000013.1:0-539 GCF_053346215.1 Methylobacterium sp. A49B | reverse complement strand
CCACGGCTTCTACCGGGCGCGCTACGGGCTCTCCGAGGAGGCCGACGCGGTGCGCGACTACTGCGACACCGGCTGGAGGAAGGGCCGCAATCCGAGGCCGGACTTCAACGGCTGGGCCTACCGCGCGCATCATCCCTACGTGGAGGCGACGGGGATCGCGCCCTTCGTCCACTTCCTGGCCACCGCCATGCTGCGCGGCGCGGATGTCGCGGATGCCGGCTTCGATCCACGCTACGGTTCACCGCCCTCCGCGGAGGATGCGGCGTTGTTCGAGCAGGCGCGGCAGATCGAACCCCTCTTCGACGCGCCCTGGTACCTGAAGCGCTACCCCGACACCCGCGGCTTCGAGAACGGTCCCGTCATCCACTTCCTGTCCCACGGGCAGGAGGAGGATCGAGACCCAAGCAAGGCCTTCTCGACTCGGTTCTATCGTCGCGCCTACGGCCACTTGTTCGCCCCGGGCGAGTCGCCGTTCCTGCACTACGTGCGCACCGGCCGGGACGCCGGGCTGATGGCCGCCCCCGAGGATCTCGGCGCCT
>NZ_JBKFBO010000012.1:0-221 GCF_053346215.1 Methylobacterium sp. A49B | reverse complement strand
CCTGAGCCAAGACGTTCATCTGCGTGTTTCCTCTGACTCTTTATGTATGGTCCGATCCGCAGGAATGCGAGGAAAGATGACTTTCGACTGTCCGTCCCATCGGCGCAAACCGATGGGTCGAGCCTTCCTTCTCGCCGACAAGTTCAACCACCTGCAGCTTGGCTCCTGAGCCAAGACGTTCATCTGCGTGTTTCCTCTGACTCTTTATGTATGGTCCGATC
>NZ_JBKFBO010000011.1:0-563 GCF_053346215.1 Methylobacterium sp. A49B | reverse complement strand
GGCGAACTCGCAGGCGCTCACGACGCGTCAGTCGATGGGCATCTCGGCGCTGTCGCTGGCCAACTCGGCCCAGCAGGGCGTGCTCCAGCTTCTCCGCTAAGCATCGGCATCGTTACCGATGCGGCGGCCGGGGAGCTACCCCGGCCGTTTTCGTTCGAAATGTAAAGCGGTGCGGCATCGATGGTGCGCCCGAAATTTTGTTGTCGGAGATTCGGATTAAAAACGCGGCCGATCCGTTTGCTTTGCCCCGAAATGGACATGGCAACATCATCGCCGCATGTCGCTTGGCATTACTCAATCTAATCAGCGGATGAGAACGGCTTGGGGCAGCTTGGGCCCGAGGTGTGACCTCGAAGATACATCAATTTGCTGCGTTCTTGACTAAATCTCAGCACAATTGGTGTCATGAACAAGAGATCGCTGTGATTAAAAATCTGCTTGGCATTTTGGTGGCGGGCGCTGCTTTGACCGGCGCCGCGTCGGCCGCCGACCTGCCGCGCCGGGCCGCGCCGCCGCCGGTGTTCACGCCGGTCCCGGTCTTCACCTGGACGGGCGCGTATTTC
>NZ_JBKFBO010000010.1:0-511 GCF_053346215.1 Methylobacterium sp. A49B | reverse complement strand
CATGGTCAACGGCAAAGTGTTCCAGGCACCGAACGCCGAGAAGTTTCTGGGCAGCCTCAAGCTGCTGGCCGGCACCACGGACCGCGCCGAAGGGCTGAAGGTCGCTGCCTCCACGGTCCTGCGCGGCGTCAACAAGGCCCTGCATGCGGTAGGCATCGATAGCCCCACCATCGGCTCCCTTGGCGGCGCGCCCAATGTCGATCCGCTCGGCGAGACCTACTACAGCCTGACCCCGTTCCGGTACGGCGACTACATCGCCAAGTTCTCGCTGGCCCCTGTCGCGCCAGCTCTGACCGCCCTGACCGGCACTGAGATCAATGCCTCCGGCCGCCCGAACGCCATCCGCGAGACGGTGCAGTCCGAGATGATCGGCATCGCCGGCGAGTGGGAATTCCGCGTGCAACTCTGCCGTGACCTCGAACGCCAGCCGGTCGAGGACCCGACGGTGGAGTGGAAGGAGGACGAGGCACCGTTCCAGCGGGTCGGGATTGTCCGGGTTCAGCCGCAGGAC
>NZ_JBKFBO010000009.1:0-460 GCF_053346215.1 Methylobacterium sp. A49B | reverse complement strand
AGCCACCGGTTCGACCGGCTCGACGGGCGCCACTGGAGCCACGGGTCGTACCGGCTCGACGGGAGCGACCGGTTCAACGGGAGCGACCGGCTCGACCGGCGCCACCGGAGCGACAGGCCGCACTGGCTCGACCGGAGCCACCGGTTCGACCGGCTCGACAGGAGCGACCGGTTCAACGGGAGCGACCGGAGTCACGGGTGCTACCGGTTTGACCGGAGCCACGGGTGCGACTGGCGCGACTGGCTCGACCGGCGCGACTGGCTCGACGGGTGCAACCGGCTCGACGGGTGCCACGGGTGAGACCGGCGCGACCGGCTCGACGGGTGCCACGGGTGAGACCGGAGCGACTGGCTCGACGGGTGCCACGGGCGAGACCGGCGCGACTGGCTCGACCGGTGCCACGGGTGAGACCGGAGCGACTGGCTCGACCGGTGCCACGGGTGAGACCGGCGCGACTGGC